>NZ_CBFFRL010000025.1:0-37347 GCF_965644215.1 Phytobacter sp. V69 | reverse complement strand
TAGTCATGATAATAGGGCCTTCTGATTAGAAGGCCCTATTATCAATGATTTTTATCCTCGTGACGACACTATCTAGTCGAAGAGATTCTACGGATGAAACGTAATTAAGTAAAAAATGGCGTCCTCGGCGCATCAGGCTGGTGGTTAAATAAACAAAAATTTTACCTGATGGCAAAAAAAATCACTTTTAACGTTACCTGATGATACCTTCCGTTACATTGTCATGACGCTGCAAGCCAGACGCGATAAGGGGGAGGGCGCAATGTTTCCAAATGTTGCTGTTTCTCACATAAAAGAGTCGAATGCTGGCGCATAGTTATTCCGCCGATGCAAATATTATGAGAGACCAATCAAACTAATTGGTTAAAATATCTTCACAGCGATGTCGGGTTCTCGTAGAATACGCACAATAATAAGAGAGGTAGTTATGATTGAAGATGAAGTGGGGAACTGGAAAGATTTTATCGAAGGCATGCTTCGTAAATAATTTCCAGAAGAATCATAAAAGCAGTGAGTGCTTAAAACGATAAAAGTGTGAAACCAATCACGCAATAAAAGGCGACCTCAATCGGTCGCCTTTTTTATTGTTCACGATTCCTGGCGTTCTTTCAGCGGGAAGCGCCGTCTGACCAGCACAAAGAACAGCGGAACAAAGAAAATCGCCAGCACGGTGGCTGAGATCATCCCGCCCATCACCCCGGTACCTACCGCATGCTGGCTACCGGAGCCTGCACCCGTACTGGTAGCCATTGGCAGAACGCCGAACACAAAGGCCAGCGATGTCATCAGAATCGGGCGCAGACGCTGACGGCAGGCATGCAGCGTGGCCGACAGCAAATCCTGGCCTTTCTGGTTCATTTCGTTGGCGAACTCAACGATCAGGATGGCGTTTTTCGCCGAAAGCCCGATAACCGTTAACAGCCCCACCTGGAAGTAAACGTCGTTTTCCAGCCTGCGCATCCACGTGGCGAGCAGGGCACCAATGACCCCGAGCGGTACCACCAGCATTACCGAGAACGGCACTGACCAGCTTTCATACAGTGCGGCCAGACAGAGGAAGACCACCAGCAGAGAGATGGCATACAGCGCCGGGGCCTGCGAGCCGGATAAGCGTTCCTGGTAGGACATCGCCGTCCATTCCAGACCGAAACCACCCGGGATCTGACTCACCAGTTTTTCCATGGTATCCATGGCGGTACCTGTACTGATACCCGGTGCCGCTTCACCCACAATCTCTACCGCCGCATAACCGTTATAGCGTTCGAGTCGCGGGGAGCCAGTTTCCCAGTGGGATGAGGCAAAAGCCGAGAAGGGCACCATGCCGCCGCTGCTGTTGCGCACATACCAGAGGTTAATGTCGCTCGGCAGCATGCGGTATTTAGCCGCCGACTGGACGTAGACTTTTTTCACGCGGCCGCGATCCATAAAGTCGTTCACATAGCTTGAACCCCAGGCGGTTTGCAGCGTGTCATTGATATCGTCAATGGATACGCCCAGCGCCTGCGCTTTACGCTGGTCGATATCCACCTGCAGCTGCGGGCTGTCATCAAGGCCGTTGTGGCGCACACGAGTCAGCAAGTTATTGCTGTCAGTCATTTGAAGCAGTTTGTCACGCGCCGCCATCAGTGCATCGTGCCCGGCACCGGCGTGGTCCTGCAATTCCATATCGAAACCGGCAGAGCTGCCAAGACCGCTGATCGCCGGCGGGCTGCTGGCAATGACGCGGGCCTCATTGATATGACGAAACGCTTTGGTGGCGCGCTCAATAATGGCAGATGCACTGCCGGTTTTCGGATCGCGTTCGCCCCAGTCCTTCAGACGCACAAACATACGTGCGACGTTCTGACCGTTCCCACCAGGGCCGGAGCCGACGGTTGAGAACACAGAGGAGACGTTGTCCTTCTCATTTTTGAAGAAGTAGTCCTCGACCTTTTGCACTACTTTCAGGGTTTGCTGCTGGGTCGCGCCGCTGGGGAGTTGCACTGACGCCAGAAACATCCCGCGGTCTTCGAGGGGTAAAAACGAGGTGGGTAAGCGCAGGAACAAAAACACCATCCCGCCTAACAGCAGAACGTAGAGCAAGATCCAGCGCAGGCTGCGATGGAGTATTTTTGCCACGCCGCTTTCGTAACAGTCGGCGTTACGGTTAAACACGCGGTTAAAGGCCCCGAAGAAGCCTTTCTCGCCGTGGTGCTCACCTTTGTGCAGCGGCTTAAGCAGCGTGGCGCAAAGGGCAGGTGTCAGGATCATCGCCACCAGCACCGACAGCACCATCGCCGACACGATGGTAATGGAGAACTGACGGTAAATCGCCCCGGTGGTACCGCCAAAGAACGCCATCGGTACAAACACCGCCGAGAGGACCATCGCGATACCGACCAGCGCCCTCTGGATTTGCCCCATCGATTTTCGCGTCGCCTCCCTGGGCGAAAGTCCTTCCTCGCTCATGATACGTTCGACGTTTTCCACCACCACGATGGCGTCATCCACCAGCAGGCCGATGGCGAGCACCATTGCAAACATGGTGAGGGTGTTAATACTGTAACCAAAGCCATAGAGGACGGCGAAGGTCCCCATCAGCACCACCGGAACGGCAATGGTGGGGATAAGCGTGGCTCGGAAGTTCTGCAAAAACAGGTACATCACGAGGAAGACCAGTGCGATCGCTTCCAGCAGCGTTTTCACCACATCAATAATCGATTCTTTAACGAAGGAGGTTGTCTCGTAAGCGACCCGATACTCCAGACCGTGCGGGAAATACTGTGACAGCTCATCCAGCCGTTTCAGTACCAATTCCGAGGTGGCCATTTCGTTTGCGCCGGAGGCCAGCTTAATCCCAAGCCCGGAGGCGGCAAGGCCGTTGAAGCGGCTCAGGAAGTCATATTTCTCTGCCCCCAGCTCAATGTCCGCGACGTCGCCAAGTCGTACTTCTGACCCATCCTGATTGACCCGCAGCGTGATATTACGGAACTGTTCCGGCGTCTGGAGCAGAGACTGTGAGTTAATCGAGGCGTTCAGAGCCTGGCGGTCAACGGAAGGCGATCCCCCAAGCTGACCGACAGCGACCTGAGCGTTCTGGGATGTAATTGCGCTTGTCACATCGCTGGTGGTCATCTGGTAACTGTTCAGCTTCGCCGGGTCGAGCCAGATACGCATGGAATACTGGGAGCCGTAGGCGTCGATATCACCAACACCATTCACACGGCTGATAGGATCCTGAATATTACTGGCGACATAGTCGGCGATATCTTGCTTATCCATCGAACCATCGGTGGAGACAAACGCCAGCGTCAGGATGTTGGTATCCCCGGTTTTACGTACCGTCACCCCCTGGTTTTGCACCGCCTGGGGCAGTTTACGCAGGGCGGATTGTAGCTGGTTTTGCACCTGTTGCACGGCCTCATCAGGGTCCGTACCGGCGGTGAAGCTGAGCGTAATGGTGGCCTGCCCGGCGCTGCTACTTTGTGATGACATGTACATCAGATTATCGAGGCCCGTCATGTTCTGTTCGATAACCTGAGTCACGGTGTTTTCCAGCGTCTGGGCAGAGGCGCCGGGGTAGTTTGCGGTAATACGGACATTTGGCGGGGCCAGGTTAGGATATTGCTCCACTGGCAGAGAAATAATGGCAAGTGTTCCGGTCAAACAGATCAAGATCGCCAGTACCCACGCAAAAATGGGGCGATCAATAAAAAAAATCGCCATCAGAAACAAGACCTCGTTGTTTTGCTGCGCATCGTTATTTTGGCATTGCTGGAACCAATGAATGTTTGCTCAATGTAGCGGGAACCGAGAAAACAAACGTGGAGAAAAAAAGGAGAAAATGTAAATTATCATGCATTTTCAAGGCACAATTATGCAGAGCGCCTTTTATCCCTATTTTGCTCATGCCGTCCCAAAAATTCTTTTCTTTACGTTTACTGACTTTTGAGGCTAAGCGGAGCCGGGAAACGACACTCGACTAACGTCCCTCCGCCGGGGGGGTGTAAGAAGGTGAGTGTACCGCCAAGACGGCTTGCTCGTTCACGCATAATATCCAATCCGTAGTGCCCCTGAGGTTCATCGATACTGTCGATGCCTTTGCCATTATCGCGAATATAAACTGAATACTGACCGTCCGGATCGGTAACGCAACTCACGGTAATGGTACTGGCATCAGCATGCTTAATGGCATTGATAACCGCCTCGCGCACAATCTGCAAAATGTTTACCTGCTGCTGGGCATCCAGCGCCAGCGTGGGCAGGCGGCAATCGAGCTCAAGTTTCGCCGTGGTCTGGCTTTGCAGGCGTTCCATCGCTTCGCTGAGTGCGGCGGGCAGATCGCTTTGGGACACCGTCAGGCGGAAGGTCGCCAGTAATTCCCGCAACTGCCGCCAGGCATCGTTCAGCGCCCGGGAAAAATCGGTAATGATCGTCTGGGCGGGCACGTTATCCTCCGGCACTGCCCGTTTGAGCAGCGCCAGCTGGATACGTAAATAGGAGAGCACCTGCGCCAGCGAGTCGTGAAGTTCCATGGCGATAGTGGCGCGTTCTTCCATCAAAATCAGCTGCTGATGCTGCTTTTGCGCCTGGTTAAAGTACAGCCCACGTCCCATGATGGTGGCTACGCTGTGCAGCAGCGGTGCAGAGGCCCGCACATCCGCACTTTGCCAGCGTAATTCACCAAAGACTTTGTCCTGCATACTGACGGGTAGCGCGCTGACAGGAAGGTCGTTCTGCGCTTCGCCGTGATGTATCGACCAGTGATCGCCCACCGTTAACTCCAGATAGCTTGCCGCTTCGTGGTCATAGACTATCTGCAAAATGTGACGAAAACACATCACGTCAATCTGGCTGGTGTTGAGAGCCTGCGAGCATTGGTACAGCACTTCGAGGCGACGGTGGGCTTCATGCAGATCATGGGTCTTCTCCGCAACCTGCGCTTCAAGCGTACGGTAGAGTTTGTGCAATTCACCAGACATGCGGTCAAAAGTGGACGCCAGAAGCCCTAATTCGTTGTCCAGGTGGCTGTTAAGTAACGGATATGTAAAATGTCCTTGTTGAATATGCTGGCTGGCAACCATCAGTTGTGTCAGGGGTTTTACCACCTGCTGGCGAATACGCCGCAGCGTAAAAAAAACCAGCAGAAAAATACCGCCCGCGCCCAACAGTGAAATCACCACCACCAGCACCATTTTGCGTTCCGAATAGTGTTGTAGTGCCAGAACGAACTGATCGATGTTGTCCACGTATTGCGGAATATTATTCTGATACCAGACGGTGTCTTTGGTGCCCAATCGGGCATCCATCTCCCGCCAGCTTTCCTGCAGTTGGTTATAGCGTTGTCCAACAATATCAGGAACATACCAACGGTTGAGTTTACGTAAAACCGGTGAATTCAGTGATTGCAGGTAGAGCTGGCGATGTGCGTTCAGTTCTGCCGACCCGCGTTCCAGGTCGTATCCCAGACGGTAGCTCTGCATGTGCAGGGAACCGGCGATATTGACGGCTTCCGCGTCGCGCAGGCTGCTGGCAAGCGTCAGCAACGCCACCCCGGTTGAGAGGAGCGAAAGCAGGACAATATAAAAAAAGGCTCTGGCAAGGCTGGATGAAACAGGTCGTTTTACAATCACAACAGCGATTCCCGCTATCCAATGGCGTCGGGCGACAGGGCATCGCCTGGCGGCTCATCAATTGAGACTAATTTTCATTTAGGTCGCGATAAATTGATCTGCAACATGCACGTGACAATTAAGCAACGCTTTTGTGCAAATGTACATTGCCTGTGGTGAATAGCCCAGGTAAATACATTGGTCATATAAAAAATAAGGTTTATTAAACCAGAAAAGAAGGTTGCCATGAATCGTTTTATTATGGCTAACAGCCAGCAATGTATAGGGTGTCGAGCCTGTGAAGTGGCGTGCGTGATGGCGCATAATCAGGAACAGCACGTTTTAAGTCACGAACATTTTCATCCCCGAATTACGGTCGTAAAGAATAAACGTCAGCGCAGCGCGGTCACCTGTCATCATTGTGAAGCCGCGCCCTGTGCCCGCAGTTGTCCGAACGGCGCAATTAGTCGTGTGAATGATTCGGTGCAAGTTAACCAGGATAAGTGCATCGGGTGTAAATCCTGTGCGGTGGCGTGCCCCTTTGGCACTATGCAAATCCTTGTCACCCCGGTCGGGAATGGCATGGTGAAAGCCACAGCACACAAGTGCGATCTGTGCGTCGACCGCACCGACGGCCCCGCCTGCGCGCAAAACTGCCCGGCGGACGCAATTCAGGTGGTGAGCCGCGATGGTCTGGCGGACCTGGCGAAAGCCCGCCGCCTGCGTGCGGCAAGCCAGGAAGCCCAGCCGTGGCACAGCATGGCGGCGCTGGTTCCGGCGTTTAACGACCGTAAGGTCAAACAGATGCTGAAAACGCCGCCGCGCGGTGAACCAGACAAACTGGCGCTGACGGCGCGTAAAACCGGTTTTGATGAAATTTACCTGCCGTTCCGTGCCGATCAGGCCCAGCGGGAAGCAGAACGCTGCCTGAAATGCGGCGAGCACAGCGTCTGTGAATGGACCTGCCCGCTGCACAACCATATTCCTCAGTGGATTGAACGGGTCAAAGCGGGAGATATCGCCGCCGCCGCCGAGTTATCGCATCAGACAAACTGCCTGCCGGAAGTGACCGGGCGCGTCTGTCCGCAGGACCGTCTGTGCGAAGGGGCCTGTACTGTTCGCGACGATTACGGTTCGGTCACTATCGGCAATATTGAACGCTATATTTCCGACCAGGCGCTGGCAAAAGGCTGGCGGCCCGACCTGCAGCATGTGAAAGCGGTAGATAAACGCATTGCGATCATTGGCGCGGGTCCTGCCGGTCTGGCCTGTGCCGATGTGCTGGCGCGTAACGGCGTGAGCGCCACCGTGTTTGATCGCCATCCGGAAATCGGCGGCCTGCTGACCTTCGGTATTCCGGCGTTCAAACTGGATAAATCACTGCTTGCGCGTCGCCGGGAAATTTTCAGCGCGATGGGTATTCGCTTCGAGCTGAACTGTGAAATTGGCCGGGACATTACCCTGGAAACCCTGCTCGGCGAGTATGACGCCGTGTTTGTTGGCGTCGGGACGTATCGTTCGATTAAAGCGAACCTGCCGAATGAAGACGCACCGGGCGTTTATGACGCGCTGCCGTTCCTCATCGCCAACACGAAACAACTGATGGGGCTGCCGGATTCACCGGAAGAGCCGTTTATCAATACCTCCGGACTGAATGTGGTGGTGTTGGGCGGCGGTGATACGGCGATGGACTGCGTGCGTACGTCGCTACGCCATGGTGCCAGCAAAGTGACCTGTGCCTACCGTCGTGACGAAGCCAATATGCCGGGTTCGAAAAAAGAGGTGAAAAACGCGAAGGATGAAGGGGCTGAATTCGAGTTTAACGTTCAGCCGGTCAACCTTGAGCTGGATAAATCGGGCAAGGTGACGGGTGTGCGTCTGCTGCGCACGCAGTTGGGCGAGCCGGATGCTAAGGGGCGCCGCCGTCCGGTGCCGATCGACGGCAGCGAATTTGTGATGCCTGCGGACGCCGTCATCATGGCATTCGGTTTCAATCCGCATTCCATGCCGTGGCTAGAGACGCAGGGCGTGCAGGTTGATGACTGGGGCCGCATCGCCGCCAGCGTTGACAGCGCCTACCGTTACCAGACCAGCAATCCGAAAATCTTCGCCGGTGGCGATGCAGTACGCGGGGCCGATCTGGTGGTAACGGCCATGGCGGAAGGTCGTCATGCGGCGCAGGGGATGATGGACTGGCTGGGGGTTAAAGCGCCGAATAGCCACTGATTCGCCGTCGCGACAAAACCGGCTTCGCAGCGTAGTATGGGGATGACCGTATTACGTTGTGGAGTCGGCATGTCGTTCAACATTGAAGTCATCAAAGATAAAGTCCTTTCAGATAACTATTTCATTCTGCGCAATATTACCTACGATTTGACCCGCAAAAATGGGGATGTGATCCGCCATAAACGCGAGGTTTATGACAGAGGTAACGGTGCTACCATCCTGCTGTATAACCCGGACAAAAAGAGCGTGGTGCTGATTCGCCAGTTCCGCGTTGCCACCTGGGTTAACGGTAATCAGGATGGCCGTCTGATTGAAACCTGCGCCGGTCTGCTTGATGACGATGAACCAGAAGTCTGTATTCGCAAAGAGGCGGTGGAAGAGACAGGTTATGCGGTGGGTGAGGTTCGTAAAGTGTTCGAACTCTACATGTCTCCCGGCGGCGTGACCGAAATCGTCCATTTCTTTATTGCCCGCTATGACGACAGCATCCGGGCCAATAACGGTGGTGGCGTGGAAGATGAAGACATCGAAGTGCTGGAAATTCCCTTTGCCCAGGCCCTTGCGATGGTGAAAAGCGGAGAGATACGAGACGGTAAAGCGTTGATTTTACTGCAATATTTGCAGTCTTCCGGTCTAATGGATTGATTTTTCTAGGGTTGACAAAATAAATTTTAGATAAATCTATCCGACAAATCCGATTGAGCGGCAGGCGCGGGGACACGAAGATACGCGGGTTGTGTGTTGCGATTCTCTTCCGGGGCTGTGTTATTCATGCGTTACCGCGTTTTGCTTGCTTTCATTCTGGGCGTCTGCCCGATGTCGTTCCTCTGGGCGGCACCGGCGCAGCAGGCTTTTTCCGACTGGCAAGTAACCTGCAATAATCAAAATTTCTGCGTCGCGCGCAATACCGGCGAGCACGAGGGGTTGGTGATGACCCTGGGCCGCAGTGCCGGGGCGCAAACCCATGCCGCGCTGCGTATTGATCTGGGCGGCAAAGAGCTCCCGTCACTAAAAGAAGCGCCGATTGCGCCGCGTATGCTGCTGGACGATAAACCGCTCACGCTTGCTGCCCAACACTGGCAAATCACTCCCTGGCATCTGATGACCGATAACGCAGAGGCGATCGCTGCGTTCTTACAAACCATACAGGAAGCGCAGGCGATTACCCTGCAGGACGGGAAGGGAACGATCTCGCTGGTTGGATTGAAAGCGGCGCTGCTGTTTATCGATTTCCAGCAAAAACGCGTCGGTAGCGAAACGGCGTGGATTAAAAAAGGTGACGATCCGCCGCTGAGTGTGCCACCAGCCCCGGCCTTAAAAGAGGTTGCACTGGTTGATCCCACCCCTTCACCCCTGACACAGCAAGAACTCAACGACTTACTGGATTATGGCAACTGGCGAATGAATAACAGCCAGTGCTCGCTGGACCCTATGCGCCGGGAAGTGCGCGTCACGGCGTTAACGGATGATAAAGCCCTGCTGATGATTGATTGCGAAGCGGGGGCCTATAACACGGTGGATTTAGCCTGGATGGTGTCGCGGGAAAAGCCGTTCTCCGCTCGCCCGTTACGCCTGCGCCTGCCGTTTATTCCTGCTCGCGGCAGCAATGAACTGGAATTGATGAACGCCAGGTTTGATGAGAAAACCCGCGAGCTGACTACGCTGGCCAAAGGACGCGGGTTAGCGGATTGTGGTGTGATGACGCGCTGGCGTTTTGACGGCCAGCGCTTTCGCCTGACGCGTTATGCCGAAGAGCCGAACTGCGATAACTGGCATGGGCCGGATGCCTGGCCCACCCTGTGGATCACCCGTTAATAAAATAGTGTTTGCACTCTCTCCCCGTGGGGGGAGGGATCTCCAGTAATATTACGTTTTACAGAGATAACACCGCGTAATGAGAATAAAACCGTTACAGCGATGACAGGGTCCGGCTGAAAATCGATGAGGCGTTGACGGCTGGCCGGGAGCCCGGGTCGCCAGGGGAGTGGCGGTGAGCCACCCCCCTGGCACGTTCACGGGTTCTGTCGCGATAGAAAAGCAAAGAACATAAGGTGAACGGAATGACCACCAGAGCCGTATTTTCCCCCTCACCCTGGCCCTCCCCCTCAGGGAGAGGACATCAGGCCGCACAGTCGGTCAAGGCACTTACAGCAGGCGCTGCGCCTTCGCGACCACATTCTCAACGGTGAAACCAAAGAACGGGAACAGCTTGTCGGCAGGTGCGGATTCACCAAAGGTGGTCATGCCGACAATGGCCCCTTTCAGCCCGACATATTTGTACCAGTAGTCGGCAATGCCGTCTTCCACCGCCACGCGAGCGCTGACATCCGACGGCAGCACCGACTCGCGATATTGCTCATCCTGCGCATCAAAAATATCGGTGGAGGGCATCGACACCACGCGAACTTTATGCCCGTCCTGACTCAGTTTTTCCGCCGCTTTCACCGTAATTTCCACCTCTGAACCGGTGGCAATCAGGATGATATCCGGCTTGCCGCCCGCATCTTTGAGGATATACCCCCCTTTGGCGATCGCTTTCACCTGCTCCGGCGTGCGCTCCATTTGTGCCAGGTTTTGACGTGACAGGATCAGCGCCGTCGGGCCGGTGTGGCGCTCGACCGCCAGCTTCCAGCCAACGGCAGCCTCTACCTGATCGCAGGGGCGCCAGGTACTGAAATTGGGCGTCAGGCGCAGACTCGCCAGCTGTTCTACCGCCTGGTGGGTTGGACCATCTTCCCCCAGACCAATGGAGTCATGGGTATAGACCATGATCTGCCGGGCTTTCATCAGCGCCGCCATACGCGCCGCGTTGCGGGCATACTCCACAAACATCAGGAAGGTGGCGGTGTAGGGCACAAAGCCGCCGTGATGGGCGATACCGTTGGCAATCGCTGTCATCCCGAATTCACGCACCCCGTAGTGGATATAATTCCCGGCGTGATCTTCTTTCAGTGAATGGGAGCCCGACCAGATGGTCAGGTTGCTGGGCGCAAGGTCGGCGGAACCCCCGAGCAGCTCCGGCAGGACCGGACCAATGGTGTTGAGCGTATTCTGGGAGGCCTTACGGGTGGCGATTTTTGCTGGTTCTGCCTGCAATTTATCGATATACGCCTGGGTGGTTTTTTCCCAGCTTTCCGGCAGACCGCCGCTCATACGGCGCGTAAATTCGGCAGCCAAATCCGGGTGGGCTTTTTTATAGGCCGAGAATTTTTCATCCCATGACTGTTGCGCTTTTTCGCCACGTTCCCGGGCATCCCAGGCTTTGTAGATCTCTTTGGGGATCTCAAATGCCGGATATTTCCAGCCCAGTTTTTGACGGGTTAACGCCACTTCCTCTTCCCCAAGCGCAGAGCCGTGGGACTCCTCTTTCCCGGCCTTGTTGGGCGACCCAAAACCAATGACCGTGCGGCAGATAATCAGTGACGGCTTATCTTTCACGCTTTGCGCTTCAATAATGGCCTTTTTCACCGCCTCGGGGTCGTGACCGTCGATGTCATGCACCACGTGCCAGTGGTAGGCCTCAAAACGTTTGGCGGTGTCATCGGTAAACCAGCCTTCGGTTTCACCATCAATCGAGATGCCGTTGTGATCGTAAAAGCCGATCAGTTTGCCCAGCCCCAGGGTGCCCGCCAGCGAACTGGCCTCATGGGAAATCCCCTCCATCAGGCAGCCATCGCCCATAAAGACATAGGTGTAGTGGTCAACAATCTCATGGTCCGGGCGGTTGAACTGCGCGGCGAGGGTGCGCTCGGCAATCGCCAGCCCGACGGCATTCGCCAGCCCTTGTCCCAGCGGGCCTGTAGTGGTTTCGACCCCAGGCGTGTAGCCAATCTCCGGGTGACCAGGGGTTTTTGAATGCAGCTGGCGGAAGTTTTTGATCTCGTCCAGCGACAGGTCGTAGCCGGTTAAATGCAGCAGGCTATACAGCAGCATGGAGGCGTGACCGTTAGACAGAATAAAGCGGTCGCGATCGTACCAGGTTGGGTTACTCGGATTATGTTTTAAGAAGTCGTTCCAGAGTACTTCGGCAATATCCGCCATCCCCATCGGTGTGCCGGGATGGCCGGAGTTAGCTTTTTGTACCGCATCCATACTCAGGGCGCGAATCGCATTGGCGAGCTCTTTACGGGACATAACTCTCTCCTTGCTAAAGGTTAAAATTTGGCGGCGATCAGATCTTCAAGTTTGCGCTGGTCAACGGCGAACAGGCGGATGCCGTCCGACAGTTTTTCCACCGCCATAGGGTCTTGATTGTGCTCCCAGCGGAACTCGGCTTCGGTCAGGGGCTCAGGGCGCGGGAAGGTTTGTGAAGGGGGAACCAGTTTGCGTTCAACGCAGCCTTCCTGCCCCTGCAGGGCTTTGAGCAGGTCGGGGGAGATGGTCAGTCTGTCGCAGCCCGCCAGCGCTAATATCTGCTCAGTACGACGGAAGCTGGCCCCCATTACCACGGTTTCATAGCGGTGCTGTTTGAAATAATCGTAGATATTGCGCACGGATTTTACGCCGGGGTCTTCATCCACGATGTAAGGGTCCATTGGTTTACGCTGTTGATACCAGTCGTAGATGCGGCCAACAAACGGGGAGATCAAAAAGACGCCCGCCTCGGCGCAGGCACGGGCCTGGGCGAAGGAGAACAGCAGCGTCAGGTTGCAGTTGATCCCCTCTTTTTCGAGAACTTCCGCCGCGCGGATCCCTTCCCAGGTTGAGGCCAGTTTGATCAGAATACGTGAGGTGTCGATCCCGACATCTTTGTACAGCTGCACCAGTTTGCGGGCTTTGGCGATGCTTTTTTCTTTATCGTAAGAGAGGCGGGCATCCACTTCGGTCGAGACGCGCCCCGGCACACTTTTCAGAATTTCCGCGCCAAAATTGACCGCCAGCTTATCGCACGCTTCTGCAACCTGTTGTTCCTGGGTTTTGCCGTGTTGTTTACCGAAGGCGATCGCGTCTGCAATCAGGTGGGAGTAGCTCTCAAGGCCTGCTGCTTTCAACAGCAGTGAGGGGTTGGTGGTTGCGTCCTCGGGTTGATAATGTCGAATCGACTCGATATCGCCGCTGTCCGCCACCACGGTGGTGAACTGTTTGATGCCGTCTAAATGATTCATAGAGAATACTCTTTAAAAAGCAAGGTGTTATATGAATGATTTCGAGAGTGTTGTAGTCGGAATCTTGTGGTGCATAACCAAAAAGCATAGCAGACGAGGACCGTCTTGCTTTCAGCGGGTTGTAACAATGGTGTTATGAATTGATAGCAATTTTTGTTATGTCATGGTCAGAGTTTGGTTGTGTTCAAAGTTTGCTGGTGTGGCAGGAGGCATACTAGGCGGCGCATCAGGATCGTTATCACGCTTCAATTATCTGAAAGATACGTGTTAAGGAACAGCAAATGGACGACCAACTAAAACAAAGTGCCCTCGATTTCCACCAATTCCCTCAACCGGGGAAAATTCAGGTGTCACCAACCAAACCCCTCGCCACACAGCGCGATCTGGCACTGGCCTACTCGCCGGGCGTTGCGGCTCCGTGTCTCGAAATCGAGAAAGATCCGCTGGCAGCCTATAAGTACACGGCGCGTGGCAATCTGGTTGCCGTAGTCTCTAATGGTACCGCCGTACTTGGACTGGGGAACATTGGCGCCCTCGCCGGAAAACCGGTGATGGAAGGAAAGGGGGTACTGTTCAAGAAATTCGCTGGCATCGATGTCTTTGATATCGAAGTTGACGAGCAGGACCCGGACAAGCTGATCGATGTAGTGGCGGCGCTGGAGCCGACCTTCGGTGGCATCAACCTGGAAGATATCAAAGCGCCAGAGTGCTTCTACATTGAGGCAAAACTGCGCGAACGCATGAACATCCCCGTTTTTCACGATGATCAGCACGGGACGGCGATCATCAGTACGGCGGCCATTCTGAACGGCCTGCGCGTGGTAGAGAAAAATCTCTCTGACGTACGCATGGTGGTCTCCGGGGCAGGGGCGGCGGCAATCGCCTGTATGAACCTGCTGGTGGCGCTGGGCATGCAGAAACACAATATTGTGGTGTGCGACTCCAAAGGGGTGATTTACAAAGGCCGTGAAGCCAACATGGCGGAAACCAAAGCGGCCTATGCGGTAGACGATGACGGCAAACGTACGCTGGCAGATGTGGTCGAAGGGGCGGATATTTTCCTCGGCTGCTCCGGGCCGAAAGTGTTGACCCAGGAAATGGTGAAAAAAATGGCGCGCCAGCCGATGATTCTGGCGCTGGCCAACCCGGAACCGGAAATTCTGCCGCCGCTGGCGAAAGAGGTCCGCCCGGATGCCATCATCTGCACTGGTCGTTCTGATTACCCTAACCAGGTCAACAACGTACTCTGCTTCCCGTTCATCTTCCGCGGCGCGCTGGATGTAGGTGCCACGGCAATCAACGAAGAGATGAAGCTGGCGGCAGTACATGCGATTGCCGAACTGGCGCACGCCGAGCAGAGTGAAGTGGTGGCCTCCGCCTATGGCGATCAGGATCTGAGCTTTGGCCCGGATTACATCATTCCGAAACCGTTCGATCCGCGTTTGATTGTAAAGATCGCCCCTGCGGTGGCAAAAGCGGCGATGGATTCCGGGGTGGCGACCCGGCCAATCGCTGATTTTGACGCTTATGTCGATAAGCTCACCGAGTTTGTCTACAAAACCAACCTGTTTATGAAGCCGATCTTCTCGCAGGCGCGTAAGGAGCCAAAACGTGTCGTGCTGACCGAAGGGGAAGAGCCGCGCGTGCTGCACGCCACGCAGGAGCTGATCACCCTGGGGCTGGCGAAGCCGATTCTGGTGGGCCGTCCTGGCGTTATTGAAATGCGTATTCAAAAACTGGGGCTGCAAATTCGACCCAACGTTGACTTTGAGATCGTCAACAATGAGTCGGATCCGCGCTTTAAAGAATACTGGACCGAGTATTTCAGCATCATGAAACGCCGCGGTATCACTCAGGAGCAGGCGCAGCGTGCGGTGATCAGCGATACCACGGTGATTGGCGCGATCATGGTTCATCGCGGTGAAGCCGATGCGATGATTTGCGGCACCATCGGGGATTATCACGAGCACTTTAGCGTTGTGCGGGAGATCTTCGGCTACCGCGAAGGCGTGCATGCGGCGGGGGCGATGAACGCGCTGTTGCTGCCAAGTGGGAACACCTTCATCGCCGACACCTACGTGAATGAAGATCCCAGCGCGGAACAGTTGGCGGAGATTACCTTACTGGCGGCGGAAACCGTGCGCCGGTTTGGTATTGAGCCGAAAGTGGCGCTGTTGTCCCATTCGCAGTTCGGGTCCTCGAAATCACTTGCGGCACTAAAAATGCGTGAAACCCTCGACCTGGTGCGTGAGCGTGCGCCAGACCTGATGATTGACGGGGAGATGCATGGTGACGCCGCATTGGTGGAAAGCATTCGTCATGAGCGTATGCCGGATAGCCCGCTGAAAGGCGCAGCGAATATTCTGATCATGCCAAACGTCGAGGCTGCCCGTATTAGTTACAACTTACTACGGGTATCCAGCTCCGAAGGAGTGACGGTGGGGCCGGTGTTGATGGGGGTATCAAAACCAGTGCACGTATTAACGCCGATCGCCTCTGTGCGTCGGATCGTTAATATGGTGGCACTGGCGGTGGTAGAGGCGCAGACGCAGCCGTTGTAACGGGCCTGTAGCCCCTATAAGCGTAGCGCATCGGGGTTTTCCCGGATGCGGCGGTCGCCTTATCCGGGCTACGCGATTGTGCTGGAAATTAAATCCAGTCTCGAACCTTAATAAACTCACTCAAGGCAGCCTCAGGGCTGCCTTCTTCTGGCTGGTAGCTGTACTCCCAACGCACCAGCGGCGGCATCGACATGAGAATCGACTCGTTACGCCCACCGGTTTGCAGGCCAAACAGCGTGCCGCGATCCCACACCAGATTGAACTCCACGTAGCGCCCACGGCGATAGAGCTGAAACTCGCGCTCGCGTTCGCCAAAGGGCAGGGCTTTACGGCGTTCAACAATCGGCAGATAGGCATCGGTGTAACCTTTGCCAACGGCCTGCATAAAGGCGAAGCAGGTGTCGAAATCCGGCGTGTTCAAATCGTCGAAAAACAGCCCGCCAATGCCGCGCTGTTCATTACGGTGCTTAAGGAAGAAATAGTCATCGCACCATTTTTTATAGCGTGGATAGACATCTTCTCCAAAAGGCTGACACAGGGCATGTGCCGTCTGGTGCCAGTGAATGGCATCCTCTTCAAAACCGTAGAACGGCGTTAAATCGAAGCCACCGCCAAACCACCAGACCGGGTCGGCGCCCGGTTTTTCGGCAATAAAAAAGCGCACGTTCGCATGGCTGGTCGGCACGTACGGGTTGCGCGGATGCACCACCAGGGAAACTCCCATGGCTTCGAAACTGCGCCCCGCCAGCTCCGGGCGATGGGCCGTTGCCGAAGCGGGCATGGCGTTGCCGGTGACGTGAGAAAAGTTAACCCCCGCCTGCTCGAAAATAGCGCCATCACGCAAGACGCGGCTGCAACCGCCGCCGCCAGCCTCGCGCTGCCAGTTATCTTCAACGAAAGCCGTACCATCCAGCGCGGCAAGCTGTTGGCAAATGTCGTCCTGCAGCGTCAGCAGAAAAGATTTTACGTCGCGGGTATCTGGGATGGTCATCAGCGTTTCTTCGAATGGGCCTTGTGATTATCGAACCAGTTAAAGTAACTGATAATACCGTCCGCAATGGCGCTGGCTATCTTTTGACGAAATGCGGTGGTGCCCAGCAGCTTCTCTTCCTGCGGGTTGGTGATAAACGAGGTCTCCACCAGTACCGAAGGGATAGAAGGGGATTTCAGCACCACGAATGCCGCTTGTTCCGTGTTCCGGCTGTGCAGGCGGTGCACCGGCTTAATCTGGCGCAGAATATGCGACCCCAGCGTCAGGCTGTTTTTGATGGTGTCGGTCTGAACGAGATCAAACAGCACCTGCTGTAGCAAATGATCTTTGTCTGTTGCTTTCTTGCCTGCGACATCATCGGCGGCGTTCTCGCGGTCCGAGAGGTATTTCGCCATGGCGCTACTGGCCCCACGGTTGGACAACGCAAAGACCGATGCCCCGGCGGCGCTGGGGTTAGTAAAACCGTCCGCATGAATCGACATAAACAGATCGGCCCCGTGCTGGTGGGCAATTTCGACGCGATCGTAAAGCGGAATAAAGGTATCGCCCGTACGTGTCAATCGCGCATCAATACCGCGATTACGCAGAATAGTGCGGACGTTTTTAGCGATGGCCAGCACAACGTGTTTCTCTTTTGAGCCGTTGCCACCTATTGCACCGGTATCAATGCCACCGTGGCCCGGATCGAGCATCACGATGCGCCGGGAACCCGCCTTCTTTGCTTTTGGCTGGCTATGGCCGTTGCTGGTTTTAAGGGATGAATCGTCTTTTGCGATGGCCCGCGACATGCCTGACAGCGTTAAAGCGGCAAGGCCGGCTTTCAGAACCTGACGGCGCGAGGTGAATATTTTTAAGGGTTTGAAAGTGCTCATACAGTCTGTTCTTTTTATCCATAGTCCCTGGAGTTATATCGTATTGGGTTTACCGTTACGACAGTCCTTACTAAGAAATGTTTTACTTTTCATTTCAATACGTGACAGAGTGACATTACGCCATTTTCCTGCTGCGATTTCGCCGCATATTGGCTACGGCGGCACATCGCGCCATAATCTCTCTTTGACCGTGAAAAAGGGCAGGTAACACCATGGAAATACGCGTTTTTCGCCAGGAAGACTTCGAAGAAGTGATCACCCTGTGGGAGCGCTGCGAACTGCTGCGCCCGTGGAACGATCCGGAAATGGACATCGAACGTAAGATTAATCACGACGTCAGCCTGTTTCTGGTTGCCGAGGTGAACGGTGAGGTCGTTGGTACCGTAATGGGTGGCTACGACGGACATCGTGGTTCGGCCTATTACCTGGGCGTTCATCCGGAATTTCGTGGGCGGGGTATTGCGAACGCGTTATTAAGCCGTCTTGATAAAAAGCTGATTGCCCGTGGCTGCCCAAAAATTAACATCATGGTGCGTGAAGACAATGACGTGGTTTTGGGCATGTACGAGCGCCTGGGCTATGAGCATACGGACTCGCTGAGTTTAGGTAAGCGCCTGATTGAAGATGAAGAATATTGAGTTTTCACCGGCTGATTACGACAGTCATGGCCGTTTGAGGCTACCGTTTTTGTTCTGGTGTGTATTGTTGTTACAGGCACGAACCTGGGTTTTATTTGTGATGGCTGCAGCGTCGCGGGGGCAGGGCGATGCGCTGTTAACCTTGTTTTATCCCGATCATGATAATTTCTGGCTGGGCCTGTTACCGGGTGTACCGGCCGTCTTCGCTTTTTTACTGAGCGGTCGCAGGCAGTTCTTGCCACGTCTCTGGCGCCTGCTGCGTCTGTTACTGATTATCGCGCAAGCCACATTATTGCTCTGGCAGCCACTGCTGTGGCTCAGGGGGGAAGCCATCTCTGGCGTCGGGCTGGGGCTTGTCGTGGCCGATATTATTGCGCTCGTGTGGCTGCTGAGTAACCCGCGCTGCCGGGCCTGTTTTCACCCGGATGAACATTAACGGGCACTTTTTACTGTTCCGGCACTCCAATAGCCGTCACGTTAACAAGAAAGGATGTAAAGATGAAATCCCTGCGTATAAGCGTCTGCGCCCTGGCGCTGGCACTGTCCGGCTGCTCAACGCTCTCTTCGGTCAACTGGTCTGCGGCCTTGCCCTGGAACTGGTTCGGCTCCTCTATCGAGGTGAATGAGCAGGGCGTCGGGGGGATCACGGCGAATACCGAGTTGGATGAAAAGGCGATCAACGATGCGCTGAACGGCAGCTATCACCTGCGCAGCGGGATGAAAACCGACAAAGGCAATATCGTTCGTTACTTTGAAGCGCTGAAAGACGATAAGGTCGCGCTGGTGGTGAATGGCGAGAATGGCACCGTGAGCGAAGTGAGTGTCCTCGATAGCGGTATTGCAACGGCCAAAGGGGTCAAAACGGGAACCGCGTTTAGCGCGCTTTACGATAAAGCCTTTGGCAACTGCGTCGCCGCAACGGGCGACGATGTAAAAGGCGTTGAGTGTAAGGCGCCGGACAGTGCGCATATCAGCTATGTGTTCACCGGCGACTGGCATGGACCGGAAGGATTAATGCCGTCGGATGACGCGCTCAAGAGCTGGACGCTGCATAAAATTATCTGGCGTCGCTAAATTGATCAGACGCGCCGCGTCCTGAATAAAAAACGGGTACAATGGACCCCATCAATGCCACGGTTGCGTGGCATATTTTTTTCAGGAGGAGTGATGTCTCAGGTTCAGAGCGGCATATTGCCAGAACATTGCCGTGCGGCGATTTGGATTGAAGCGAATGTGGTGGGTGACAAAAGCGCCCTGCGTGAAGGTTGTCGGGTCTTTACCGACAATCTGGCGACGCTGCAGGCAAAATTCCCCGATGCGGCCCTCGGTGCGGTGGTGGCGTTTGGGCATGACACCTGGCGCGAGTTGAGCGGCAGCGAAGGCGCGCAAGAGCTCAAAAACTTTACCCCGCTGGGCAAAGGCCTGGCACCGGCCACACAGTTCGATGTGCTGATCCATATCCTCTCTCTGCGCCATGACATCAATTTTTCCGTCGCCCAGGCCGCACTGGCCGCGTTTGGCGATGCCCTTGAGGTGGAAGAAGAGACTCACGGTTTCCGCTGGGTTGAAGATCGCGATCTGAGTGGCTTCGTCGATGGCACCGAAAACCCGTCAGGCGAAGAGAAGCGTCGCGATGTCGCCGTTATCAAAGACGGCGTGGATGCGGGCGGCAGCTATGTGCTGGTGCAGCGTTGGGAACATAACCTCAAGCAGCTTAATCGCATGAGCGTGGGCGATCAGGAGATGATGATTGGTCGCACCAAAGAAGCGAACGAAGAGATTGACGGCGACGATCGTCCGGTCACATCTCACCTGACCCGCGTCGATTTAAAAGAAGACGGCAAAGGCCTTAAAATTGTGCGCCAAAGCCTGCCGTATGGTACCGCCAGCGGAACTCACGGTCTCTATTTCTGTGCCTATTGCGCGCGCTTATATAACATTGAGCAGCAGCTGCTGAGCATGTTTGGCGACGCTGATGGTAAACGCGACGCGATGCTGCGTTTCACCAAACCGGTAACCGGTGGCTACTACTTTGCCCCTTCTGTAGAGCGCCTGCTGTCGCTGTAAGTCCCTTTCTCTCTCCCTATGGGGTGAGGGATCCCCACAAAAAATGCGAGCACGCTCGGTTCCCTCTCCCTGAGGGAGAGGGTCAGGGTGAGGGGGAAAATGCGGTTCTGGTGGTCATTCCGTTCACCTTATGTTCTTTGCTTTTCTATCGCGACAGAACCCGTGAACGTGCCAGGGTGGCTCATCGCCACCACCCTGGCGACCCGGGCTCCCGGCCAGGAAAATCGCCGCTTCGCGGTCCACTCGTCTTATGCCGTCTGACTTTCGGGTCGGGGACCAGCCTACGTCCTTGTAGGCTATCCCCTCTGCCCGCGTCCCTGCGGGCGGCCCCGGTCAGCCGTCAACGCCTCATCGATTTTCAGCCGGACCCTGTCATCGCTGTACCTGTTTTATTCTCATTACGCGGTGTTATCGCTGTAAAACGTAATATTACTGAGGATTCCTCATCCCTGTGGGAGAGGGCAACAGGCTGCACCCTTATTCCCTTTTCAACTTCCAAAGCACCAAACGGTATATAAAACCGTTACTGGTTTCACACGCGTTATAAATAAACTGATGCTTGTATCGTCATCATCTTATAAGGGTGCGCAATGGCCGTTAACTTACTGAAAAAAGGATATCTGACGCTGGCAGCGATGACCTTGTTGGTCTCCCAGGCGCAGGCAACGGAGTTGTTAAACAGTTCCTATGATGTTTCACGCGAGCTGTTTGCCGCCCTCAATACCCCGTTTGAGCAGCAATGGGCGAAAGATAACGCGGGCGACACGCTGACGATTAAACAATCTCACGCGGGCTCCTCCAAGCAGGCGCTGGCGATTTTGCAGGGGCTGAAAGCCGACGTCGTGACCTACAACCAGGTGACCGACGTGCAGATCCTGCATGACAAGGGCAACCTGATCCCGGCGGACTGGCAGAGCCGTTTGCCGAACAACAGTTCACCGTTCTACTCCACCATGGGTTTCCTGGTGCGTAAGGGCAACCCGAAAAACATCCACGACTGGAGCGATCTGGTACGTTCTGATGTGAAGCTGATTTTCCCGAACCCGAAAACTTCCGGTAACGCCCGTTATACCTATTTAGGCGCGTGGGGCGCTGCGGACAAAGCGGACGGCGGCGATAAAGCCAAAACCGAGCAGTTCATGACCCAGTTCCTGAAAAATGTCGAAGTATTTGATACCGGCGGTCGCGGTGCGACAACCACCTTCGCGGAGCGAGGCCTGGGCGATGTGCTGATCAGCTTTGAATCGGAAGTGAACAACATCCGTAAGCAATACGAAGATCAGGGCTTTGAAGTGGTGATTCCGAAGACCAACATTCTGGCGGAATTCCCGGTTGCGTGGGTCGATAAAAACGTGGAAGCCAACGGCACGGAGAAAGCGGCGAAAGCTTATCTCAATTATCTTTACAGCCCGCAGGCACAGACTATCATCACCGACTTCTACTACCGCGTGAATAACCCGCAGGTGATGGACAAACTGAAAGATAAATTCCCGCAGACCGAATTGTTCCGCGTGGAAGATAAATTCGGCAGTTGGCCTGATGTGATGAAAACACATTTCGCCAGTGGCGGTGAGTTAGACAAACTGTTGGCGGCGGGGCGTAAGTAATGTTTGCTGTTGCATCAAAGCGTGTGCTGCCGGGCTTTACCTTAAGTCTCGGGACCAGCCTGCTGTTCGTCTGTTTGATTCTGCTTTTGCCCTTAAGCGCGCTGGTGATGCAGCTGGCGCAAATGAGCTGGGCGCAGTACTGGGATGTTATCACCAACCCGCAGGTTGTCGCCGCGTACAAAGTGACGCTGCTATCGGCGTTTGTGGCATCCATTTTTAACGGTGCTTTTGGTTTGCTGATGGCGTGGATTTTAACCCGCTATCGCTTTCCGGGGCGCACGCTGCTGGATGCGCTGATGGACCTGCCGTTTGCCCTGCCGACGGCGGTTGCGGGCCTGACGCTGGCTTCGCTGTTTTCGGTCAACGGCTTTTACGGCGAGTGGCTGGCGAAGTTCGATATCAAAGTGACCTATACCTGGCTCGGTATCGCGGTGGCGATGGCCTTCACCAGCATCCCGTTTGTGGTGCGTACCGTTCAGCCCGTGCTGGAAGAGCTCGGTCCTGAATATGAAGAAGCGGCGGAAACGCTGGGGGCAACGCGCTTTCAGAGCTTTCGCAAAGTGGTGCTGCCGGAACTGTCACCGGCATTGCTGGCGGGTGTCGCGCTCTCGTTTACCCGCAGTCTGGGCGAGTTTGGCGCGGTAATCTTTATCGCCGGGAATATTGCGTGGAAAACGGAAGTGACCTCGCTGATGATTTTTGTGCGTTTGCAGGAGTTTGATTACCCGGCAGCCAGTGCGATTGCGTCAGTGATTCTGGCGGCGTCGCTGCTGCTGCTGTTCTCCATCAATACGCTGCAAAGTCGCTTTGGTCGACGTGTGGTAGGTCACTAATGGCGGAAGTTACTGAATTGAAACGCTACGACAGGCCCCGCGTAAACTGGGGCAAATGGTTTCTGATCGGCCTGGGGATGGTGGTTTCCGCCTTTATCCTGCTGGTGCCGATGGTTTATATCTTTGTGCAGGCGTTCAGCAAAGGTCTCGGGCCGATTCTGCAAAACCTGGCCGACCCGGATATGCTGCACGCCATCTGGCTGACGGTCCTGATTGCGCTGATTTCTGTGCCGGTAAACCTCGTTTTCGGCACGCTGCTGGCCTGGCTGGTTACGCGCTTCGATTTCCCGGGACGCCAGTTATTGCTCACGCTGCTCGACATTCCGTTTGCGGTCTCGCCGGTGGTGGCTGGTCTGGTCTATCTGCTGTTTTACGGTTCTAATGGCCCGCTTGGTCCATGGCTTGACGCGCATAACCTGCAAATCATGTTTGCCTGGCCGGGCATGGTGTTGGTGACCATCTTTGTGACCTGCCCGTTTGTGGTTCGCGAGTTAGTACCGGTGATGTTAAGCCAGGGCAGCCAGGAAGATGAAGCGGCCATTCTGCTTGGCGCATCCGGCTGGCAAATGTTTAAGCGTGTCACCCTGCCGAATATTCGCTGGGCGCTACTCTATGGCGTGGTGCTGACCAACGCCCGTGCGATTGGCGAGTTTGGCGCGGTGTCGGTGGTATCCGGTTCGATCCGTGGGGAAACCCTGTCGTTACCGCTGCAAATTGAATTACTGGAGCAGGATTACAACACGGTTGGTTCCTTTACCGCCGCGGCCCTGCTGACATTGATGGCTATTGTGACGTTGTTTTTGAAGAGTGCTGTGCAGTGGCGTCTGGAAAATCAGGAAAAACGCGCGCAGCAGGAGGGAAATCATGAGCATTGAGATTGCCAATATTAAGAAGTCTTTTGGTCGCACCCAGGTGCTGAATGATATCTCTCTGGATATCCCGTCTGGCCAGATGGTGGCGCTGCTTGGCCCTTCCGGGTCTGGCAAAACCACGCTGCTGCGTATTATTGCCGGTCTGGAACACCAGACCAGCGGACGTATTCGTTTCCACGGTACGGAAGTTAGCCGTCTGCATGCGCGCGAACGTAAAGTCGGTTTCGTGTTTCAGCACTATGCGCTGTTTCGCCATATGACGGTGTTCGACAACATCGCCTTTGGCCTGACGGTATTGCCTAAGCGTGAGCGCCCGAATGCGGCCGCTATCAAGGCGAAAGTGACGCAGTTGCTGGAGATGGTGCAACTGGCACACCTGGCGGATCGTTTCCCGGCACAGCTGTCCGGTGGTCAGAAACAGCGCGTTGCCTTGGCGCGTGCGCTGGCGGTGGAGCCGCAAATTCTGCTGCTGGATGAACCTTTCGGCGCGCTGGATGCGCAGGTGCGTAAAGAGCTGCGCCGTTGGTTACGTCAGTTACACGAAGAGCTGAAATTTACCAGCGTCTTCGTGACCCATGACCAGGAGGAGGCCATGGAAGTGGCAGACCGGGTGGTGGTCATGAGCCAGGGGAATATTGAACAAGCTGACGCGCCGGACACAGTTTGGCGTGAACCGGCGACCCGCTTTGTGCTGGAGTTTATGGGCGAGGTGAATCGCCTGAAAGGCACCGTGCATGGCGGGCAGTTCCACGTCGGCGCACACCGCTGGCCGCTGGGGTATACCACCGCGCATCAGGGTGATGTCGACCTGTTTTTACGCCCATGGGAGGTGGAGGTGAGCCGTCGTACCAACCTTGACTCACCGCTACCGGTGCAGGTGCTGGAAGCGAGCCCGAAAGGCCATTACACCCAACTGGTGGTGCAGCCGCTTGGCTGGCATGACGATGTATTGACCGTAGTGATGCGTGGTGATGATGCCCCGCACCGTGGCGAGCGTCTGTTTGTCGGGCTGCAAAATGCGCGTCTCTATTTCGGTAATGAGCGCATTGAGAACCGCGAGGAGCTTGCTCTCGCCGAGTCTGCCTGATAGGTTATTGCATCAGAAATTGTTGCCGGGTGGCGCTGCGCTTACCCGGCCTACGCGGTAAATGCAAAACAGCCCTCAGCTGTTTTTAGTGTTTGCGCCCTCTCCTGGTGGGAGAGGGATGGGGTGAGGGCACCAGAATGCACTTATCCGTAGGCCCGGTAAGCGAATGCGCGACCGGGCTTTTTTATTGGACAAGGTGCGTGAACAACACATTAGAAGACACCATCGGCAATACGCCGCTGGTTAAGCTCCAGCGTCTGGGGCCGGATAATGGCAGTGAAATTTGGGTCAAACTGGAAGGCAATAACCCGGCGGGATCGGTCAAAGACAGGGCCGCGTTATCCATGATTGTGCAGGCGGAAAAGCGCGGCGAAATCAAACCGGGCGATGTGCTGATCGAGGCGACCAGTGGCAACACCGGTATTGCGCTGGCCATGATTGCGGCCCTGAAAGGCTACCGCATGAAGCTGCTAATGCCGGACAACATGAGCCAGGAACGTCGCGCGGCGATGCGTGCCTACGGTGCCGATCTGATTCTGGTGACTAAAGAGCAGGGCATGGAAGGTGCGCGCGACCTTGCCCTGGCCATGTCTCAGCGTGGTAAAGGCAAACTGCTGGATCAGTTCAATAATCCCGATAATCCCTACGCGCACTACACCAGCACCGGGCCGGAAATCTGGCAACAAACCGCCGGGCGTATTACCCATTTTGTCTCCAGTATGGGCACGACCGGGACGATCACCGGGGTGTCACGTTTTCTGCGTGAGCAGGCGAAACCGGTCACCATTGTTGGCCTACAGCCGGAAGAGGGTAGCAGTATCCCGGGTATCCGCCGCTGGCCTGCCGAATACATGCCGGGCATCTTCAACGCTGCGCTGGTGGATGAAGTGCTGGATATTCATCAGCGTGATGCTGAGAACACGATGCGCGCGCTGGCGGTGCAGGAAGGCATTTTCTGCGGCGTGAGTTCGGGCGGTGCGGTTGCGGGTGCGCTACGTGTGGCGAAGGCCACTCCAGGGGCGGTTGTGGTCGCCATCATCTGCGATCGTGGCGATCGTTATCTCTCAACGGGCGTATTTGGCGAAGAAAGCTATTCACAGGGAGCAGGGATCTAAGTATGGAAATGATCTTATTCAGGGACAAAACCCGTGCGCAGCAGACTGATATTGTCGCTGTGCAGTCACAGGTAGTGTATGGCAGCGTAGGTAACAGCATCGCGGTACCCAATATCCGCCAGCACCAGCTGAGCGTCACGGCGGTGCCTACCGTGCTTTTCAGTAACACGCCGCATTACGATACCTTTTACGGCGGCATCATCCCCGATGAATGGTTTAGCGGCTATTTGCTGGCGCTGGAAGAGCGTGACATCCTGCGTGAACTGAAAGCGGTAACTACGGGCTATATGGGTAGCGCCAGCCAGATTGCGCTTCTGGCGCAGTGGCTGAAAATCCTCAAGGAAAAGCATCCGCTCCTGCCGGTGCTTGTCGATCCGGTGATTGGCGACATCGACAGCGGTATGTACGTGAAGCCTGAAATTCCCGAAGCCTATTGCCAGCATTTGTTGCCGCTGGCGCAGGGGATTACCCCGAACGTTTTCGAACTCGAAATTCTCAGCGGTAAACCGTGCCGCGATATGCAAAGCGCGGTGGAGGCGGCGAAAGGGCTGCTTTCTGACACCCTGAAATGGGTCGCCATTACCAGCGCACCTGTGCCTTCTGATGAGAACTGCATCCATGTGGTTCTGGTGACAAAGGAGAGCGTAGAAATAAGCGCTCATCCGCGTATTTCGGCGGATTTAAAAGGGACCGGAGATCTGTTTTGCTCTGAGCTGGTCAGCAATATTGTTCAGGGAAAACCGCTGGCCGAGGCGGTGCATGCGGCGGGTGCGCGCGTCACTGACGTTATGCGTTATACGCTGGATAAAGGTTACGACGAGCTGATTCTTCCGGCGTAACAAACAAAAATGGCACCGCAAGGGTGCCATTTTTATATGCATCAAGAATTACTTCTTAATGCGAATAACCGGGGTTTCACCTACGGTGACGCTGCCAGTCAGTTTGATCAGTTCTTTGATTTCGTCCATGTTGGAGATAACAACCGGAGTCAGGGTAGACTTGGCTTTCTCTTCCAGCAGTGGTAGATCGAATTCAATAACCGGGTCGCCGACTTTAACGCGCTGACCTTCTTCCGCGATGCGTTTGAAACCTTCGCCTTTCAGTTCAACGGTGTCGATACCGAAGTGAACGAACAGCTCAATGCCGCTATCGGATTCGATAGAGAAGGCATGGTTGGTTTCAAAGATTTTGCCGATAGTACCGTCAACCGGCGCTACCATTTTGTTGCCGGTTGGTTTGATAGCAATGCCATCACCAACGATTTTCTCAGCGAATACAACATCCGGAACATCTTCAATGTTGACGATTTCGCCGGAAAGCGGAGCAACAATCTCAATGGTTCCAGTGTCTTTTTTATCATCGGAAACCAGAGATTTCAGTTTATCGAACAAACCCATGATCTTCTCCTAAGCAGTAATTTGGGCCGCATCTCGTGGATTAGCAGATTGTTTTTTCTTCAATGAACTTGTTAACCAGCGTCATTAACTCGTCCGTTGTCGGTTGGGCAAGAGCCTGCTCTGCTAAAACCTTCGCATCTTCGAAGTTAGTATTGCGAATAATCTTCTTAATGCGCGGGATAGAAATGGCACTCATACTGAATTCATCCAGACCCATCCCCAGCAACAGAAGTGTAGCACGTTCGTCGCCTGCAAGCTCACCACACATACCGGTCCACTTGCCTTCTGCATGAGATGCATCAATAACTTGCTTGATGAGAGTCAGTACAGACGGTGACATCGGCTGGTAAAGATGTGAAATCATATCATTACCACGGTCAACTGCCAGGGTGTACTGCGTTAAATCATTGGTACCGATACTAAAGAAATCAACTTCTTTGGCCAAATGACGTGCAATAGTGGCCGCGGCAGGGGTTTCTACCATCACGCCAACTTCAATTGTCTCGTCAAAGGCTTTACCTTCGTCACGCAGTTCCTGTTTGTAGATTTCGATCTCTTTTTTCAGTGCACGTACTTCTTCAACAGAGATGATCATCGGGAACATGATGCGCAGTTTACCGAAAGCGGAAGCACGCAGAATCGCACGTACCTGGTCGCGCAGAATCTCTTTGCGATCCATGGCGATACGCACTGCACGCCAGCCCAGGAACGGGTTTTCTTCTTTCGGGAAATTCATGTATGGCAGTTCTTTGTCACCGCCAATGTCCATGGTACGTACGATCACGGCCTGGGAGCCACAGGCTTCTGCAACCGCTTTGTACGCAGCAAACTGCTCTTCTTCAGTCGGAAGAGAGTCACGATCCATGAACAGGAATTCGGTACGGTAGAGACCAACACCTTCTGCGCCGTTACGTTCAGCACCAGCGACGTCGCGCACGGTACCGATGTTGGCACAGACTTCTACCTGGTGACCGTCCAGCGTGATAGCCGGCAGGTCTTTCAGTTTAGCCAGTTCAGCTTTCTCTTCGGCAACCTGAGCTTGCGCGTTACGCAGCGTCTCAACTTGTTCTTCTGATGGGTTAACGTAAACCTGGTTGTTAACGGCATCGAGAATCAGGTAGTCGTCGTTTTTAACCTGAGAGGTGACGCTGCCCGTACCCACGATCGCAGGCAGTTCCAGAGAACGCGCCATGATGGAGGTGTGGGAAGTACGGCCGCCCATGTCAGTGATGAAACCGAGGACCTTGTTCAGGTTCAACTGTGCGGTTTCTGACGGGGTCAGGTCAGCGGCAACCAGAATAACTTCGTCCTGAATGGAGCTCAGGTCGATGATAGGCATACCGAGAATGTTACGCAGCAGACGCTTACCGATGTCACGTACGTCAGCCGCACGTTCTTTCAGGTATTCATCGTCCAGCTCTTCAAGGGCAGTCGCCTGACCTTCGATAACTTCATGAGCCGCCGCGTCGGCAGTCATGTGCTTATCTTTAATCAGGGCTATGATTTCCTGCTCCAGCTCCTCATCTTCGAGCAACATAATGTGGCCTTCGAAGATGGCTTCTTTTTCTTCACCGAAAGTTTCGCCAGCTTTCGTTTTGATCGCTTCAAGCTGCGCAGATGCCTTGGCGCGACCGCTCAGGAAACGCTCTACTTCCTGGTCAACCTTATCGGCAGAAATTTTTTTCCGGTCAATGACGATCTCGTCTTCTTTCAGCAGAAGAGCTTTGCCAAAAGCGATACCCGGGGATGCTAAAATGCCTGAAATCATAACCCTACCTTACTTGTGACTGATTTTTAAAAGAACCCGGAAAATTACTCGAGCTCTGCCATCAGTTTAACCAGATGTTCAACTGCTTTTTGTTCGTCTTCGCCTTCTGCGGTCAACGTTACAACAGTACCCTGAGTCAGGCCCAGAGTTTGCAGTTTGAACAGGCTTTTTGCGCTGGCGCTTTTGCCATTGGAAGTCACAGTGATCTCAGAAGTGAAGCCTTTCGCTTCTTTAACAAACTGAGCAGCAGGGCGGGTGTGCAGACCGTTCGGAGCGGTAATGGTAACTTCTTGCTGGAACATTGTATTTCCCCAACTTATAGGTTTAGTGTTGTGGAACTAAAGTTTAGCCTGGCGGCAAGACTTTAGCCTGTATCGTTAGCGCCGGCGTTACGGTACACGACTCAGAAGCGTGGAAAAAACACGATCCGGTGCTGGCGCTTCTGGCCGTTGACGTTTCGCACGTCATTAAACATTATGCCGCGAAAGCGAGAGTTGAACCAAATCATAAAATCGATTCAGCTTCGTGAAATCAGAAACCGATTAATTTCGCGCATCAAAATAAATGTGATGGTTAAATACCAGACCCGAGGAGTCTAATCAATGCCAGGAGGGGTGAAACTTTGACGTGTGCCACAAAAAAGCACCTTCTCAGGTGCTTTTTTGCGCTGTTTTAACGATCTGGCATCACTGTTGCAATTCTTTTTCAGTAAACAGATCGGCGAACAACGCGGTGCTCAAATAACGCTCACCGGAGGAAGGCAGGATAACCACAATATTCTTGTTAGTAAAGGTTTCGTCTTCCTGTAGTTTCAGTGCAGCGGCAACGGCAGCGCCGGAAGAGATACCCGCAAGAATGCCTTCTTCTTCCATCAGACGGCGTGCGGTACTGATCGCTTCATCGTTGGTGATTTTCACCACTTTGTCGATCAGCTTCAAGTCGAGGTTGCCAGGAATGAAACCTGCACCAATCCCCTGGATTTTGTGCGGGCCAGGTTTCAGCTCTTCGCCAGCCAGCGCCTGAGAGATAACCGGAGAGTCGGTTGGCTCAACCGCGACGGCGATCAGGTCTGATTTACCTTTCGTGCCTTTAATATAGCGAGTAACGCCAGTCAACGTACCGCCAGTACCTACGCCCGAGATAAACACGTCAACCTGACCGTCGGTATCTTCCCAGATTTCCGGGCCGGTGGTCTTTTCGTGGATTTCCGGGTTAGCCGGGTTACTAAACTGCTGCAGCAGCAGATATTTAGCCGGATCGCTGGCAACAATTTCTTCCGCTTTCTGGATTGCGCCTTTCATGCCTTTTGCGCCCTCGGTCAGCACCAGGTTGGCGCCCAGCGCTTTTAGCAGCTTACGGCGTTCAACGCTCATGGTTTCCGGCATGGTCAGAGTCAGTTTATAACCGCGCGCTGCCGCAACGTATGCCAGGGCAATACCGGTGTTACCGCTGGTTGGTTCAACCAGTTCGATACCTGGTTTCAGCACGCCGCGTTTTTCGGCATCCCAAATCATATTGGCACCGATACGGCATTTAACGCTGAAGCTCGGGTTACGGGATTCTACCTTTGCCAGGATGCGTCCATTACCGATACGGTTCAGTCGAACCAGCGGCGTATGACCGATAGTCAGCGAGTTATCTTCAAAAATCTTACTCATGGCCTGTCCTTAACTGTATGAAATTTGGGAACCACCCCAGCATACCCACTTACCGTCCCTGGGGAAGTAAGGAATTCGCATATCTATATGCTGCGGCGAAATAATGGTAACCAGTATGGAATAAGAACCGGAATAATTCCTTTATCGCCAGACGGCGTTTTTATCTCGATAACAGTCGACCCACATCGCTGTTGCACCGCAGACGGCAACCGGCATCACAACCAGATTCAACACAGGAATCAGGGTGAACAGGCTGGTTAGTGCACCAAATTGCATGTTCATCACTTTCCGTGTCCGCAGGGCGACACGCATCTCTTTAAACGGCACTTTGTGATTATCAAAGGGGTAGTCACAGTACTGAATTGCCAGCATCCAGGCGCTAAACAAAAACCACAGCACGGGGGCGACGGTTTGACCGATACCCGGAATAAAGTACAGCAGCAGTAACACGATCGCCCGTGGCAGATACCAGGCGAGCTTTTGCCATTCTCGTTTCATAATGCGCGGGATATCTTTGATGATGGCGGTCACCCCAGCATCCGGCGGTGTTGCACCGGTTAAGCGTGCCTCAAGCTGTTCGGCGAGCAGGCCATTAAAGGGGGCGGCAATCCAGTTGGCGATAGTGGAGAAGAAATAGCTAAACACCAGCAGGATTGAAATAACCGCAATGGGCCAGAGTAAATAGCTAAGCCACTGTAGCCAGCCGGGCACGTGGCTCATAAGGGCGGGGATCCAGCCGTCGAGGCGGGTAAATAACCATGCAAACGCGCCCCCCATCAACACAATGTTGACCAGAAGCGGCAAAATGACGAAACGGCGAATACCTGGCAGCGTGATGAGCTTCCAGCCCTGAGAAAAGTAAAAAACGCCGCTATGCGATGAGGTCGGGGAAGATGAAACCATAGCCTGGCTATACTCCTTTTATTACAGCCACAAATGTTAAAGCCTATATTATCTACTTGCGCACGAAAAAACCCGTTCGGAAATGTTCGAAAAAACAGCAAAAAGCACGATTTCGTTCATCTTTATGCCGTGAAAGGCATGTGTACACTTGCACTTGACGTAATCGGCAAATACTCTTAGTGAGTAAATGTTTGCCGTGTTGGCAAGGTGTTAGAACAACAGAGAATATAATGATGCAGGATTTGCGTCTGATATTAATCATTGTTGGCGCGATCGCCATAATCGCTTTACTGGTTCACGGTTTCTGGACCAGTCGCAAAGAACGTTCCTCTATGTTCCGCGATCGACCGTTAAAACGTATGAAGTCGCGACGTGATGACGATGACGCTTACGACGAGGATGTCGAAGAAGATGACGACAGCGTGGGCGAAGTCCGCGTTCATCGGGTGAATGCGCCGCCAAAAGCGGGGAGTGAACCTGAGGCTCCGCGTCAGCAACCACAGCATCAGTATCAACCTCCGTACGCGTCGGCACAGCCTCGCGCGACTGCGCCTGCCCAGCCTGAAGAGCGTCACGCGCAGCAGCAACAACCCGTGCAGCAGCAACCCGTGCAGTCGGTACAGCGTGCGCCGCAGGTGGAGCCGCAGCAGCGGCCGGTGCAACAGCCGCGCGAGCGTGAGTTCGCTCAGCCTGTGGCTCCAGTACAGCCGTCGCAGCAACCCGTGTTCACGGCTGCACAGCCGCCGCATCATGAACCCGTCGCGCAGCCTGAGCCAGAACCCGTGCATGTTGAAGAAGCACCGGTAGCGGAAAAACCGCAGCGTAAAGAGACGGTCATTATTATGAACGTCGCAGCGCATCATGGCAGCGAGCTGCAGGGCGAACTGTTGCTCAACAGTATTCAGCAGGTTGGCTTCAAGTTTGGCGATATGAGCATTTTCCATCGTCATCTCAGCCCGGATGGCAGCGGTCCTGTGCTGTTCAGCCTTGCCAATATGGTGAACCCGGGAACGTTCGATCCGGAACAGATGGGTGAGATCACCACGCCGGGCGTCACCATGTTTATGCAGGTGCCGTCCTACGGTGACGAACTGCAAAACTTTAAGCTGATGCTGCAAGCCGCGCAGTACATTGCCGATGAAGTGGGCGGTGTGGTGCTGGATGACCAGCGTCGTATGATGACGCCGCAGAAGCTGCGCGAGTATCAGGACAGAATCCGTGAAGTCAGGGACGCGAACGCGTAACGGCCACGGTCACCTCGTTATTCCCCAGAACCCCCGCCCGTCGGGGGTTTTTTATCATTGATGGTGTGACATGGAATCAATCGAACAACAACTCACTGAACTACGAACCACTCTTCGCCATCATGAATATCTTTATCATGTCATGGATACGCCTGAGATACCGGATGCGGAGTACGACAGGCTGTTGCGTGAACTGCGTGAACTCGAGGCGCAGCATCCTGAGCTCATCACGCCGGACTCTCCGACGCAGCGTGTGGGGGCTGCGCCGCTGACGGCATTCGATCAGATACGCCATGAAATCCCGATGCTGTCGCTGGATAACGTCTTCGATGAAGAGAGCTTTATCGCCTTCAACAAGCGCGTTCAGGACCGGCTGAAAAGTACGGATGCGCTGAACTACTGCTGTGAGCTGAAACTCGACGGGCTGGCCGTCAGCATCCTCTATGAAAACGGCGTGCTGGTGCGCGCCGCAACGCGTGGTGATGGCACCACCGGTGAGGACATCACCTCCAACGTGCGTACCATTCGCGCTATCCCCCTGAAACTGCGCGGTGACAATATTCCAGCGCGCGTGGAAGTACGTGGTGAAGTCTTCCTGCCACAGGCCGGGTTTGAAAAGATCAACGAAGAAGCCCGTCGTACCGGTGGCAAAGTGTTTGCTAACCCACGTAACGCGGCGGCGGGTTCTCTGCGTCAGCTCGACCCGCGTATCACGGCGAAGCGACCACTTACTTTCTTTTGTTACGGTGTCGGCGTGCTTGAAGGCGGTGAACTGCCGGATACCCACCTCGGGCGTTTATTGCGCTTTAAAGAGTGGGGCTTACCGGTCAGCGACAGAGTGACGTTGTGCGACACGCCGGAGGCGGTGCTGGCCTTTTATCATAAGGTCGAAGAAGACCGCCCGACGCTGGGCTTTGATATCGATGGCGTAGTGATTAAAGTCAACTCTCTGGCGTTGCAGGAGCAGCTTGGCTTCGTCGCCCGTGCGCCACGTTGGGCGGTGGCTTTTAAATTCCCGGCCCAGGAACAGATGACCTTTGTTCGTGACGTTGAATTCCAGGTGGGTCGTACCGGGGCGATTACGCCGGTTGCGCGCCTGGAACCGGTGCAGGTTGCAGGGGTTCTGGTGAGTAACGCCACGCTGCATAATGCGGATGAAATTGCTCGTCTTGGTCTGCGCATTGGCGACAAAGTGGTGATTCGCCGTGCGGGCGATGTGATTCCTCAGGTGGTCAATGTGGTGGAATCCGAGCGTCCGGATGACACTCGTGAAATCGAATTCCCGACTCACTGCCCGGTCTGCGGCTCAGACGTAGAGCGCGTTGAAGGCGAATCGGTCACTCGCTGTACGGGCGGCCTGATTTGCGGTGCGCAGCGTAAAGAAGCGCTGAAACACTTTGTCTCTCGTCGGGCGATGGATGTTGACGGGATGGGCGATAAAATTATCGACCAACTGGTGGAAAAAGAGTACGTCCACACCCCAGCCGACCTGTTCCGTTTGACGGCTGGTAAGCTGACGGGTCTGGATCGGATGGGGCCGAAATCGGCGCAAAATGTGGTTACCGCGCTAGAAAACGCCAAAGAAACCACCTTTGCCCGTTTCCTCTATGCGCTGGGTATTCGTGAAGTGGGTGAGGCGACGGCCGCGGGCCTGGCAGCCTACTTCGGTACCCTTGAAGCCCTTGAGGCGGCCTCCATCGAGGAACTGCAAAAAGTCCCTGACGTGGGGATTGTGGTGGCCACGCATGTATTCAATTTCTTCGCCGAAGAGAGCAACCGCGATGTGATCGGTCAATTGTTGGCAGAAGGCGTACACTGGCCCGCGCCGGTGGTGATCAACGCCGAAGAAATTGATAGCCCGTTTGCCGGGAAAACCGTGGTGCTGACTGGCAGCCTGAGCCAAATGTCCCGCGATGATGCCAAAGCTCGTCTGGTTGAGCTGGGTGCGAAAGTAGCGGGCAGCGTGTCGAAAAAGACGGATCTGGTTATCGCCGGTGAAGCCGCAGGTTCCAAACTGGCGAAAGCGCAGGAGCTGGGCATCGAGGTGATTGATGAAGCGGAAATGCTAAGACTGCTGGGTGTATAAATGGAAAAAGAACAACTGATTGAGATTGCAAATACAGAGATGCCTTTCGGCAAGTATCAGGGGCGTAAGCTGATTGATTTACCGGAGGAGTATCTGCTGTGGTTTGCCCGTAAGGATACATTTCCTGCCGGGCATCTTGGCGAACTGCTGCAGCTGGCTTTACTCATTAAAACTGAGGGGCTGACGCATCTGGTGCAGCCCCTGAAACGCCGCTAGGCTTTGGCCGCTTCCTGCGCCTGCAGTTTTTCTGTCTGGCGCTTGTAACGACGAGCCAACACCGCACAGACCATCAGTTGAATCTGATGGAAGATCATCAGCGGCAGCACCATCATCCCAATCACTGACGTCGGAAACAGAATGTTGGCCATCGGAATACCGTTGGCCAGACTTTTCTTGGAACCGCAGAACACAATGGTGATTTCATCCGCTTTGTTAAAGCCGAATTTACGGGCTGCGAAGACATTGATAACGATGACAATCGCCAGCAGAACAATACTGAACAGCACGATAAACAGCAGTGATCCTACGCCCACCTTGTGCCAGATGCCATTGACGACGGCTTCGCTGAACGCGGAATAGACCACCAGTAAAATAGATGTCTGGTCGGTTTTCGAAATCCACTTCTTATTGCGTGCCACCCACGCCCCCGTCCACGGACGTGACAGATGCCCCAGGACAAACGGCAGCAACAGTTGCAGCATAATTTTGCCAACCTGTTCCAGACTTCCGTCAGCGCCATGCAGATTCATTAACAGACCAACCAGCAACGGGGAGAGGAAGATACCTAACAGGCTGGAAGCAGAGGCGGAGCAGACCGCGGCCGCAACATTGCCACCGGCGAGAGAGGTAAAGGCAATTGCCGACTGCACGGTGGCCGGCAGGATGCACAGATAGAGGAAGCCGGTATACAGTTCCTGGCTTACGTTGACCGGGGACCACCAGACAAACAGCACGCCCAGAACGGGAAAGACAACGAAGGTGCTGCACATCACCCACAGGTGCAGTCGCCAGTGGCTTCCCCCGGCGATAATTGCTTCACGAGACAGTTTCGCGCCATGCATAAAAAACAACAGCGCAATGGCTGCTGTGGTCAGTCCTTCAAAGAAGGGAACAAACCCGCCGCGGGCCGGGAAGAAAGAGGCCAACAGGACGGTACACACCAGCGTCAGTGTAAAAGGGTCAAGGACACGAAAAAGTTTCATAAGCACTCCTGAAATTCGGTGCGAACATTTTGCGTTTTTTGTTTTGAGAAATAAAATTGATTTATTGCATCCATATATGAATTTAGCAGATGAATTATTCGCTACGACAGCTTCGCGTGTTTGTTACCGTCGCGCATGCCAGAAGTTTCAGCCGGGCAGGGGATATCATTGGCCTGAGCCAGTCAGCCGTGAGCCACAGCGTTAAAGAGCTGGAGCTACAAACGGGCGTTCGTCTGCTTGATCGCACCACGCGAGAGGTGGTGCTGACGGAAGCAGGCCAGCAGCTTGCTGCCAGGCTGGAGAGATTGCTCGACGAATTGAATAACACGCTACGGGAAGCCGGACGTGTGGGACAGCAGTTATCCGGCACTGTGCGTGTGGCGGCAAGCCAGACCATTTCGGCACATTTGATGCCGCAATGTATTGCCCGGAGCAATCGTCTTTATCCGGAGATCGACTTTGTGCTGCACGACAGGCCGCAGCAGTGGGTGCTTGAGAGCATCCGCCACGGAGAAGTGGACTTTGGGATAGTTATCGATCCCGGTCCGGTGAGCGACCTGCAGTGCGAAGAGATCCTGCAAGAACCATTCTTTCTGCTTTGCCGCCACGATCACGTCTGGGCAACTCAGCAAAGCGTCCCCTGGTCGGCGCTGCGAAACGCGCGTCTTGTGGTACAGGATTACGCCTCGGGCAGTCGCCCATTGATCGATGCCGCGCTTATTCAGTTTAGTATTGCAGCCACTATCGTTCAGGAGATTGGGCATCCGGCGACATTGTTTCCGATGGTGGAGGCGGGAATCGGAATTAGCGTGATGCCCGCGCTGGCGCTACCGTTGCCACAGGGAAGTCAGCTGTGTGTGAAGCGCTTAGAACCGGAGATTCAACGTAAAATTATGCTGGTGCAGCGAAAGAATCGCTCGATTTCGGGGGCCGCGCAGGCGCTAAGGGATGTGGTGCGTGAACAGGCCCGGTGTTTAACCCGGGCCAGAGAAGAAGACCCGCTGTTTAATCAGATATAAATATCGATCTGGTGATCATCAGAAGGATTGTTAACACCTTCTGCTTTAGCGGACTGGGTCTGTTTATCTTCAACTTTTTTCTGCGCTTCCTCAGCCTGCTTGTTCTGCAGCTGGGCCAGTTGCGCTTGCAGCTGCTGGATTTGCGCCTGCAGCTGTTCCTGTTGTTTCTGTTTGTCAGTACTGGAACTGTCTGACGTAGTCAGTTCTTTCAACTGCTGAGTCAGCTTAGCGATTTGCTGCGTGATATTGCTGATTTGCGATGCAATGTCACTGCTGGAAGAAGACGAGCTGCTGGTGCTACTTGTGCTGCTACTACTACCACTGCTGATGCTGCTGGAAATAGCGGTCGATGTTGTTGCCTGAATTGTTGTCATATTTCACTCCTCTTGCCCAAAACACCATTAACGGCGAAAAAAATGTGTGGCTGGCTAGATAGTGTCGTCACAAGATTTTAGCCCAGAGAGCGATGCATCTGATCTGGACGGCAGCGAGAAATGAGGCCGTA
>NZ_CBFFRL010000024.1:0-37351 GCF_965644215.1 Phytobacter sp. V69 | reverse complement strand
GATTCAGGCAACCGTCTGTGGTGTTTGCAGAGCTAAGATTGGCGGCTTAGCGTTGCACTTCGGAGTTGAATCCGCCACGAACATTATTCACAAGAAAATTAAACAGGCGGCGCATGATCTCTCCTGATATCGGCCAACAAGAAAAGGCGACCCGCTAAGGGTCGCGGGAAGGGATTATCCTGCAAAGCGCGCTAAAGAGAATGGTGTTAAATCAAATTTACTGCTTTCACCCTGGGCGAACTGCGTCGCAATCTCACCCAATACAGGGGCAAATTTGAAACCGTGCCCGCTCAGGCCGGTGACCAGCAGCGCGTTGGGATGGCCGGGGAGGGTGTCGATAATAAAATCTTCATCCGGGGAGTTGTCGTAGGTACAGGATGCCCCGTACAGGCAGCCGCCAATGCCGGGCAAGAACTGGCGCAGGAATTTAAAGCATTCTGAGCCGTCTGAGGCCACCGCGCCAAACGGGACACGCTCGCTAGCCTCATTGAACACCTGACCGCCGTTATGCTTGCCGATTTTTAGCTCGTTGTCCTCAGCGGGAAAACCGTAATACTGAGAGCCATCGGCCATCTCGCCGGTAAAGGCCGGGAAGCGATTTTTGGTGCTGTAACGACCATCGGCCTGGAACCAGGCAAAAACTTTACGGACTGGCTGTACGGGGAGACCCGGAACCAGCTGCTTAACCCAGGTGCCGCTACTGATCAGGACCTTTTTGCCGCTGAACGTTCCTTCCGGCGTATCGATACTTACGCCGTCGTCGGTGGTATGCAGGGCGGTCACCGGACAATTAAACAGCTGCGCACAGCCAGCTTCTTGCGCGAGGCGAATCCAGGTTTTAATCGCCAGCTCGCTACGCAGTACGCCGGAATCTGCTTCGAATAAGCCGATATAGTCTTCCGGGACGGTGATTTCCGGCCAGCGGGCCATCAGTGACGGCGCATCGAGTTTTTCTACCGCCAGATTCCAGCGCTGGGCGCTTTGCGCGACATTGGCGAGGAAAGTCGAATGGGCTGGACCCAGGTTTATCACCCCGGTGCGTTCGAACACCGTTTCGCCGCTCTCGGCAACCAGTTGATCCCACAATTCCTGCGCGCGGAGTACCAGTGGAACGTATCTTTCCCCTTCGCCGTAAGCATGGCGAATTAAGCGGGTATCGCCGTGGTGGCTTCCTTCCTGATGCGGTGGCAGGTGCGCATCGGTCATCAGTACGTTGAGACCGGCACGGGTTGCATAAAAGCCCGCCGCCGCACCGACAGAGCCGCTGCCAATGATGATCAAATCGTAATTCATGTTGTTCTCCAGCGAATGCGTAATCAGGAGGGTAAATAACCGGCAGGCGTTATACAAGATGGGAAATAATTAAGGCACCTCGTGGGTGCCTGTTGAGTGATTATTGAGCATTATGACTAATGCCTACGATACTCATTTTCCTGGTACTCGCCTGATTCTATTTTGGCGATACCCGCTTCTAAAATCGAAATAAACTGGCGGGCAACTTCGGTCGTTAACCACAACGTCTGGCCTACTTCGGTATCCTGAGAAGCAGCTCTGTTTGGGGTCTGGTAATGTAAGCGCAACATCAGTGCATCGTAACTGTCCACTGTGCTGATATCCCATCCAACCAGAGGATGGGTCTGGATGACTTCATTATTTTTTTCCATCATAACCCCCATATGGCGTGTTTAAAAGACAACGACTTTCGAGGTTCAATGCGTGTTTTGTGAAGCCTTTTCAGTATACCAATAATTAACGTTGTTGATCTAATAAATAACACTCTGCAACATAATTTTATGACTGTTGGATTTTTTTGAACAAGAGAGCGGGAATTTAAACGTTATTTTTAAGCAGGTTAGGTGAGAAGTGAGATTTTTGCTTAAAAAGAGAACAAAAAAGCCGGGGCGACCCGGCAAAAACATGCACAATATAGACTATTTTTTAATCCCGGATAAACCAGTCGTCGGCGCTTTCCCAGGTTTCCTGCAGAATTTCACTGACGCGCTCTTTATCTTCTTTTGCTCCGCCCATGACGGACAGGTTATTTGCTGCGGCATAACGAACCGTAATTTTATTTTCGCTATCAGGGTAATAATTATTCAGTCGGCGGGATAACTCGCTCGCCAGGGCATCGATCGCCCCTGGCGGGAGTGGTGTAGTTTTGGCAATAGTCACTTCGATGCGCATGGCAACCCCCTGTGTTATATACTGTATATTTATACAGTCATCTTGCAAGGTTTACAACAGGGGGCATGAAAAAAATCAGGATTTTACTGTCCAGTTGACCGTTTCACCCGCGAGGAACGGGATAATCGTATCTTCCGGCAATGCGATGCTCTCAACAACCGTTGACTCTTCACGTACCAGCTCAATAAAGGATTCATTCACCGGCAGGCCATAAAAACGCGGACCATTGAGTGAACAGAAAGCCTCGAAATGCTGCAGGGCATTCATCTCTTCAAACACGGTGGCATAGCTTGCCAGCGCGGTAGGCGCGTTGAAGCACCCGGCACAGCCGCAACTGGCTTCTTTACGGTGACGGGCATGCGGCGCGGAGTCGGTACCGAGGAACGCGCGGGTAAAGCCGCTGGCAACCAGCTCACGCAGCGCCTGCTGATGCACGTTGCGTTTCAGAATCGGCAAACAGTACAGATGCGGACGTACGCCACCGACCAGCATATGGTTGCGGTTGAACATCAGGTGCTGCGGTGTGATGGTGGCGGCCAGCAGTTCATTGCCGTCACGGACATATTCGGCGGCATCTTTGGTGGTGATGTGCTCGAACACCACTTTCAGCCCTGGCAGACGCTGGCGCAGGGGTTCCATGACGGTCTCGATAAAGCGGGCTTCGCGATCGAAAATGTCGATCTCCGCGTGGGTCACTTCGCCGTGAACCAGCAGCGGCATCCCCAGTTTTTCCATGCGCTCAAGGACCGGCATGATGGCATCAATGCTGGTGACACCATGGCTGGAATTGGTGGTGGCGTTCGCCGGGTAGAGTTTGGCGGCGGTAAAAACGTTCTCGCGAAAACCGTGTTCCACTTCGTCAGGGTTCAGTGAGTCGGTCAGGTAACAGGTCATCAGCGGCGTAAAATCATGCCCGGCTGGGACAGCATCGAGGATGCGCTGGCGATAGGCGATAGCCGCATCAACGGTGGTGACAGGCGGTACAAGGTTAGGCATGACAATGGCGCGAGCGTAGGTTTCGCTGGTCCAGGGCACCACGGTTTTTAGCATTTCGCCGTCGCGTAAATGAACGTGCCAGTCATCAGGGCGGCGGATTTTTAAAACCTGGGAATGTGCTGTCATGGGAGTGCTCCGGCTGGGTGAGAATCAGTCAATATGGCTGGTTTTTTGCCGGGCACTAAGGATAAGCGTATACCCGTCATACTTCAAGCTGCATGTGCGTTGGCTTTCTCGCTCATCCCGGTCACTTACTTGAGTAAGCTCCCGGGAATTCACTGCGTCGCCGCCTTCCCGCAACTCGAATTATTTAGGGTATAAAACGTTCCGTTTGCATCCTTTTCCTGAAAAAAAGCCCTCGCGGGCTTAATCGGTCAGGGGAATGATAATTTCACCCGGCTTCACTTCGATACCCTTGGCATATTTTTTCGCCAGCGCTTCGCCCTTGCTGTTGTCTTCACGCAGCAAATACGCGGGGTGTTGATTAAAATAGTTGCGCAGGGACTGATTCAGGTAGGGCGTAAGGGTTTGCAGAATGGACTGCATTTTCTGCGGTGTGACGGTGGCGTCGACCACTTCCATCTCCTGCAGATAAATCGCGCCTTTCTCTTTATCAAAGACCGGTAGCGCCTTCAATTTCAGTTTCATGGTGGCTTTCTGGCTGCCGAACAGAGAGTTCATATCCAGATCGGCATCGCCGGTCAGGGTAATTTTATTTGGCTCCTCGCGACCAATCTGACTGACCAGGTTGCTAAGGACAATGTGTGCCTGCGCCACGCCGGGTAGACCGATGTCTTTGGCGAAGTCGTTGTGTTTTTGCAGTGACTGGTTAATTTCCTGCTCGCTGATGCTGTACTGTGTCAGCTGGTTACAGCCCACCAAAACGCCGCTTAAAATCAGCACAGCGGCAAAAATAATCTTCTTCATTGCGTTCCTCAACAGGGTGCCTGTGTATTCATCCTTGTCTGTAGCATCCGCCTAGGGCAGAGGATAAGCCAGCAGAAAAAGCTGAAAGCGAAAGCGCATGCTTCCGCCTGGGGGACATTATATCGCCATTGATGAGAGCAGGTTAATCTGCGTTTGTTTCGCCATGTTATCGCGATAGTCTGCTACCCGTGTCGGCCAGTTAATCCCGGCAACAAGAGTCAGATTACGCAACAGTGGGAACAGGTGAATATCATCATCCGAGAGTGTCCCATTCACGGCATTTGGCTGCACGATAAGCTTGTCCAGTGCGCGTAAATCATCGCTGATATTTTTGATAAGCCCGGTTGAGTGGGCGATATGCCCGGCGAAGTTACCGATCACCGCCTCTTTCTTTGCCACAAAGTAGGCCCTGGCCTCGGGGGTGGCGAACTCATCGAAGGCGCTTTTAGCAAAACGCGGAATCAGCAGACGGTTGGCATAACCATTCACTTTGCGCAGCCAGGCATCGAGGGCGGGATTCTGCTTCCCGGTCAACAGCGGTTTACCGTCAAGTTTGTCGACGTAATGTACGATATCCATGCTTTCCGGGAGATAGCGGCTGTCGTCTTTTTGCAGTATCGGCGCCATTTTCTGACCGATCATGCGGGTCGGCGTCGCGTCGTCATCATTGAGCAACACGTTGAGTTCGACGGGGATATTCTTGAGACCGAAAATCATGCGGGCTTTAACACAGAAAGGGCAGTGATCGTAAATGTAGAGTTTCACGTTTCTCCTCCATACTGATTGTCCATCAACAAAAAGTATGGGGGAGATTCAACGCGCTGGCAAATCACGCGCCCGGTTCGAGCAGGCGAGAAGGCGTCCGTTTTTGCGCGAATTGCCACAGCAGTGCGAAGAAGGTGATAAGACCAATCAGCGCCAGCATCATCCATGGCAACTCTGGCTGGCTCAATGCTTTACCGACGTCAAACAGCCAGCCTCCACCGGCATAACCCAGTGCGCCGCCAAAGGCCAGACCCAAACGGCTGAATCCCATATAGCTACCACGGGCGCGAGAATCAGCCAGCGATGCACTCAGGGTTTCACGCGCCGGTTCAGCAATAATGGAGCCAATATAAAAAGTGCAAATCAGGGTAAAGAGTTGCTGCAGGTTGCTGACCAGACCGATCGGCAGCAGGCTGAATGACATAAACAGCAGCCCGGCCATCAGCCGATGTTCCAGGCGAAAACGTTTTTCACTCCAGCGCGCGATAGGATACAGCAGCGTCAGCGACAGGCTGGCCTCAATGGCATACATCCATTTCACGGCCGCAGGCGAGCCGGCAATGTCGTTCACCATGATAGGCAGCATCAGCATCACCTGTACGGCCAGCATGTAGTAACCGGTAAGCGTCAAAACGTAGGTGACAAAACGTTTGTCACGCAATACGCGGCTGAGTCCTTCACGGACCGGCGTTTTCACCGTTGACAGTTTCCAGGCAGGCAGCAGCTAGGCGTTAAAGCCCGCGCAAATGACAAACACGGCGGCGCCGACGATGCAGACCAGACGAAAATCGTATTGCAGCAGCCAACTGCCAATCAGTGCGCCGATCACCGCTCCCGCACTGTCCTGCATCATCAGGATTGAGAAGAAGCGTCCGCGCTGTGACGGGCGAATCAGCTTGACCACCAGCGCCGTGCGCGGTGGATCGAAGAGCGTACCGCCGAGTCCGGATAATAGGCAGGAGCACCACAACAGCCAGGGTTCATGGGCGATACCCATGGTGGCAAAACCGGCTGCACGCATGAGCATGCCGGTGACGATCAGCGGTTTGGCACCAAAACGGTCCGCGATAGCGCCGCCGAAAACCCCCAGACCTTGCTGCACGAATTGCCGTAACCCGAGGGCAATACCCACCATCAAGGCGGCCCAACCGAGTTGATCAACAAAGCGTATAGATATAAGCGGGAAAACGACGAAAAAGCCCAGCACCACCAACATATTATCGACGAGCAGGAAATATTTACCCAGGCTCCTTGCCTGCGATACGCGTGCCATTCCCCCTCCCGGGAAATAAAAGACATCACTGATATTCTGCCGGGTCGCCTGATGTTTTCCCATCGTTGGCGCGGCAATATTTTTTTATCAAAAGCGGGCTTTAATTCAGACTTCTCATCGAAAAAGCTTATGGATAGCGAAAATGCAGGTTGTTGTTTTCACAGAGTGGCTGAGCAAATGTATAGTAAAGGTAAGGGGTTCAAAGATGTAACCGGAAGGAGAAGGAAGGAATGAATGTTTGGCTATCGCAGTAATGTGCCGAAAGTACGCCTGGTCACTGACAGGCTGGTGGTCCGCTTAGTTCACGAGCGGGACGCCTGGCGGCTTGCGGACTATTACGCTGAGAACCGTCAGTTTTTAAAGCCCTGGGAGCCGGTTCGTGATGAGAGCCATTGCTACCCATCTGGCTGGCAGGCCCGCCTGGGCATGATTAACGAATTCCATAAACAAGGAACCGCTTTTTATTTCGCTTTACTCGATCCAGAAGAAAAAGAAATCATCGGTGTGGCGAATTTCTCCAACGTGGTGCGCGGTTCGTTCCATGCCTGCTATCTGGGGTATTCCATTGGGCAAAAATGGCAGGGGCAGGGGTTAATGTTCGAAGCGCTGACGACGGCAATTCGCTATATGCAACGAACGCAACATTTGCATCGCATCATGGCGAATTATATGCCGCACAATAAACGCAGCGGCGATTTGCTGGCACGCCTTGGTTTTGAAAAAGAGGGCTACGCAAAAGCGTATCTGCTGATTGACGGGCAATGGCGTGACCACGTGTTGACGGCGTTGACCACCAAAGACTGGACTCAGGGTCGTTAAGGAGAAAACATGAAGTATCAACTCACTGCCACGGAAGCGCGCGTTATTGGATGCTTGATGGAAAAGCAGGTTACCACCCCGGAACAGTATCCTCTGTCGGTCAATGCCGTGGTCACCGCCTGCAACCAAAAAACCAACCGCGAACCGGTGATGAACCTTAGCGAGCATGAGGTGCAGGATTTGCTGGATGTGCTTGTTAAGCGTCACTACCTGCGTACGGTCAACGGATTTGGCAACCGGGTCACCAAATATGAGCAGCGTTTCTGTAACTCCGAATTTGGCGACCTGAAACTCATCGCTGCGGAAGTGGCTATCATTACCACGCTGCTGCTGCGCGGCGCGCAAACGCCGGGTGAACTGCGCGGACGTGCGGCGCGGATGCACGAATTTAATGATATGGGTGAAGTAGAAAGCGCGCTGGAAAATCTGGCCCAGCGTGAAGACGGCCCGTATGTGGTGCGTTTGCCGAGAGAGCCCGGCAAACGAGAAAGCCGTTATATGCATCTGTTTAGTGGCGATATGGAGACGCTGATCAACGTCGTGGAAGCGGTAAGCCCGCTGGATAACGACAGCGATCTGGCTTCACGGGTTGAAGCACTGGAAATCGAAGTCGCTGAGCTGAAACAGCGCCTGGCTTCGCTACTCGAACATCTGGGGGATTAATCGTGGCGGCATTACGTATTGGGGTGGTGGGATTAGGCGGCATCGCGCAAAAAGCGTGGTTACCGGTGCTGGGCGCAGCAACCGACTGGACGCTGGCGGCGGCCTGGTCACCTACCCGTGAAAAAGCGCAGTGTGTCTGCGATACCTGGCGTATCCCTTATGCCGGGTCGTTAACCGATCTCGCCGCCCAGTGTGACGCAGTCTTCGTTCACACCTCGACCGCCTCGCACTATGCGGTGGTCAGTGAACTCCTTAATGCGGGGGTTCATGTCTGCGTTGACAAACCGCTGGCGGAAAATCTGGCGGATGCGGAAAAGCTCATTGACCTGGCGGCACGCAAAAAACTGACGTTAATGGTGGGGTTTAACCGCCGTTTTGCGCCGCTGTACCAGCAGTTAAAAAGCCGTCTGCCGCAGGCCGCGTCGCTGCGCATGGACAAGCATCGCAGCAACAGCGTGGGCCCGCACGATCTGCATTTCACCTTGTTGGACGATTATCTGCATGTCGTGGATACGGCGCTGTGGCTGGCAGGGGGCAATGCGTCGCTTGCCAGCGGTACGCTGCTGACCAACGATGAAGGCGAGATGATTTATGCCGAGCACCATTTCGCCCTGGGCTCGCTGCAAATCACTACCAGTATGCATCGCCGCGCGGGCAGCCAGCGTGAGTGGGTGCAGGCGGTAACGGACGGCGGGCTGTACGACGTCACCGATATGCGCGAATGGCGTGAAGAACAGGGGCAGGGGATTGTGACTCCCCCCATTCCCGGCTGGCAGAGTACGCTGGAACAGCGTGGCTTTGCCGGATGTGCACGTCATTTTATCGAATGTGTGCAAAATCAGACGGTTCCGGAAACGGCAGGGGAGCAGGCCATCATGGCCCAGCGCATCGTCGAAAAGCTCTGGCGCGAGGCGATGAGCGAATAACCCTCTGTAACATATGGCGGTAGAAATTCGCGTTATTCCAGGTAGACTAAGCGCTTCGCTATACCAACGCCTGCTCTGTGCAGGCGTTGTGTTTATGGAACCCTAAATGAACTTATTAAAATCGCTGGCGGCTGTCAGCTCAATGACCATGTTTTCTCGCGTGCTGGGTTTTGCGCGCGATGCCATTGTGGCGAGGGTATTTGGTGCGGGGATGGCGACAGATGCCTTCTTTGTAGCGTTTAAACTCCCTAACCTCCTGCGACGTATTTTTGCCGAAGGGGCATTTTCTCAGGCCTTTGTGCCGATTCTGGCGGAATATAAAAGCAAACAGGGCGAAGAGGCGACACGTGTCTTTATTGCCTATGTCTCTGGTCTGTTAACCCTGGTACTGGCGGTTGTTACCGTTGCCGGGATGTTGGCAGCACCCTGGGTGATTCTGGTGACAGCCCCCGGTTTTGCAGACACGGCGGATAAATTTGCTCTGACTTCCCAGCTTTTGCAGATAACCTTCCCCTATATTTTGCTGATTTCGTTGGCCTCGCTGGCGGGGGCGATCCTCAATACCTGGAACCGTTTCTCCGTTCCGGCGTTTGCGCCCACCTTCCTCAATATCAGCATGATCGGTTTTGCCCTGTTCGGCGCACCCTACTTCCATCCGCCGGTGCTGGCGCTGGCCTGGGCGGTGACGGTGGGCGGTGTCCTGCAGTTGGTCTACCAACTGCCGCATCTGAAAAAAATAGGCATGCTGGTTCTGCCGCGCGTCAGCTTCCGCGACGCCGGTGCGATCCGGGTGGTGAAACAGATGGGACCGGCAATTCTCGGCGTCTCCGTCAGCCAGATTTCTCTGATCATCAATACCATTTTCGCCTCTTTCCTGGTCTCCGGTTCGGTCTCATGGATGTACTACGCCGATCGCCTGATGGAGTTTCCTTCCGGGGTGCTTGGCGTGGCGTTGGGGACGATTTTACTGCCGTCGCTTTCCCGTAGCTTTGCCAGCGGTAACCATGATGAATATTGTCGTCTGATGGACTGGGGGCTGCGGTTATGTTTCCTTCTCGCACTGCCAAGTGCGGTGGCATTGGGTATTCTCGCGAAGCCGCTGACGGTTTCACTCTTTCAGTACGGTAAGTTCACCGCGTTTGACGCCCTGATGACCCAGCGGGCGCTGATAGCCTACTCGGTTGGTCTGATGGGCATTATTGTGGTGAAAGTGCTGGCTCCTGGCTTTTATTCGCGTCAGGACATTAAAACGCCGGTCAAGATTGCGATCGTCACGCTGATAATGACGCAATTAATGAACCTGGCGTTTATTGGTCCGTTAAAACACGCGGGCCTGTCGCTGTCGATTGGTCTGGCGGCCTGCCTGAATGCCAGCCTGCTCTACTGGCAGTTGCGTAAGCAGAATATCTTTACCCCGCAGGCCGGGTGGGGCAGTTTCCTGACGCGCCTGTTCATTGCGGTGATAGTAATGGCGGTAGCGCTGTTGGCGATGCTCTATGTGATGCCGGACTGGGCGCAGGGTAATATGGCGCACCGCCTGGTACGTCTGCTGGCTGTGGTGGTGGTGGGGATTGCGGCGTACTTCGCGACGCTCGCGGCACTCGGGTTCAGAATTAAAGACTTTGCCCGCCGGATAGCATAAACACAAAAGGGAGTCGACCATCACAGGCGATTCCCGTAAAGCTGAAATCAACGCGTCAGTTAGATGGAAATCTTTTTCCCTCCCCGATTACCCGTAAAGGTCTGACCGTCCGCACCATAGAGTCCAGGCTCCTGGTGAGGTTTCAGTACCTCGAGCGCTTTCCGGTTGAGGGCGATTTGCCCTTCAAGCAACCAGCCGTTGTGTTGATTCAGATCGCGCAGGTGCTGCGTTTTTCTCGTGATAGTCTGCCAGCGATCTGCAACATCATCGTTCGCGCTGCTTTGTACTTTCTGCGCTTCGCGGCGTTGCTGCTCGAGATAATCCAGTGTGGCAAGCAATGAGCTTTTCTCTTCCGTAATGCGCTGCAATGTGCTGCCATTGACATGGCCTACGGAGAGTTGTTTTTGCTCAGCATCCATCACATCTTTCAATGCGTTCAGGATAACTGTCATCTGATCAAGAATGTCTGACAGTTGATTCATACATTATTTACTCAAGTAACTCTGCACTTCGTTAATCAGGGCATCAGCAATTTTGCCGGTATCCATTTTCAGCTCGCCATTACGGATCGCAGTTTTCAGTTGTTCAACGCGTTCCATATTAATGTCGCTGCTGCCTGGTTGCATCAGTTTGGATTGGGCATCACTGAGCGTTACGCTCGTGCTGTTGGCGGTCGTCGATTTTTCCAGGCGTACTTTCTGTGCCTGGGCGTCGCTGGTCTCACGCGTTTGAACGGTGCTAACCGGCTTTAAAGGCGATGTACGATCAATGCTCATAGTGTTGTCCTCATAGAGGTTTTCCGGCGTTTTGGGTCTGCCATCTTCAGTCGTTGCTTATTTATCGGCAGATGCCGCGAATTCTTTAAAAAGATTATAGGTTAATCAGAATATTCCCATCAGCGCCGACAATTCCACTTACAATTTGCCCCGAGGACATGCGCACACGGGCGTTTTGCGATACCGCCGCGTTGTTCAGCGCCTGGCCTTCACTGTTGACACTAAAGCCTTCGCCATTGGCTACAACCATCACTCGCTGCCCGGCTTTTACCCGCCAGGCCTGGCGCAGCATGGTGAGCTGAACCGGCTGATCGGGGGAAAGATCGCGCAGACTTACGGCATCCTGTGCCTGAGAAATATCGAGCATGGCTTTCGGCGGCAGTTGATCGAGTCTGCCGCGTTTAAGTTTGACATTTTCCGACGTCAGAACACTACCTCGCGCAATCGCCTGCGCGGCAACAACATAGTTGCCCGTCGCCTGGACGTTAACCTGTAAATAGCGTTTTTCATTACCGCAATTTGCCAGGACATTAACATTCCCCCAAAGCTGTGCGTATCCCGTTGTACTCAGCGCGGGCTGCTCGCAGGCGGGGTAAAGGTTTTGCGGTGTACGTATTGTGACCACAACGTCATCGCTAAAGCCAGCCAGTCGTTGGGCAAAAAACGCGGTGACCTGCGCCTTTAAGTCTTGCGCCAACACTTGCGGGCTTAACATCAAAAACAGCCATGTCGCGGCTAAACCGCTTTTCAACGTGTTCATCGCAGACCTCTGCCTGTTGTTTGTTGAAGGGATGACAGGATTCTACCCGTCACGCAAACCTATCAACGGAATAAATAGCGACGCATTTTGCGCTTATTCCGACGATAAGGCGCGCGTAAGGAGATTTAAGCTGTTGACTAAATAATTGTCATCAGCGGGGAAGCCATGCTCGATAAACTTGATGCCGCGTTACGGTTCCAGCAAGAAGCACTGAATCTGAGCGCGCAGCGCCAGGAAATTCTGGCCGCCAACATCGCCAACGCCGATACCCCTGGGTATCAGGCGCGCGATATGGATTTTTCCAGCGAACTGAAAAAAGTGATGGAACGCGGCCGGGCAGAGAACACAGGCGTCTCGCTGGCGTTGACTTCCAGTCGCCATATTCCGGCGCAAGCCGTGTCCACCCCGTCTACTGACCTGCTTTATCGTATTCCGGATCAGCCGTCTGCCGATGGCAACACCGTGGATATGGACCGCGAACGCACGCAGTTTGCGGATAACAGCCTTAAGTATCAGACAGGGCTGACCGTATTGGGTGGGCAGATCAAAAGCATGATGGCCGTGCTACAGGGGAATAACTAATCATGGCATTACTGAATATCTTTGATGTCGCCGGCTCCGCGCTTACCGCGCAGTCCAAACGTCTGAACGTCGCTGCCAGTAACCTGGCGAACGCCGACAGCGTTGCCGGGCCGGACGGCCAACCTTACCGCGCCAAGCAGGTTGTTTTCCAGGTGGATGCTGCACCGGGCCAGGCAACGGGCGGCGTAAAAGTGGCTGGCGTTGTTGAAAGCCAGGCACCCGACAAGCTGGTTTATGAACCCGGCAACCCGCTGGCAGATGCGAAGGGCTACGTCAAAATGCCTAACGTTGATGTCGTCGGTGAAATGGTGAACACCATGTCCGCGTCTCGCAGCTATCAGGCGAACGTCGAGGTGCTCAACAACGTTAAGAACATGATGCTCAAAACGCTTACTCTCGGCCAGTAATAAGGAGACTTGAATGTCTATCGCCGTAAATGTGAACGACACAACTAGTAGTAGCAGTGTCAGCTCCACCAGCAGCAGTAGCAGCTCCTCTTCGCTGACGACGAGTAGCGCGTCAGACTTACAGAGCAGCTTTCTGACCCTGCTGGTTGCACAGTTAAAAAACCAGGACCCGACCAATCCAATGGAAAACAACGAACTGACCACGCAGCTTGCGCAGATCAGTACAGTGAGCGGGATTGAAAAACTGAACACCACGCTGGGATCGATCTCCGGGCAGATCGACAGCAGTCAGGCGCTGCAGGCCAGCAATCTGGTGGGTCATGGTGTGATGATTGAAGGCACAACGGTTCTGGCAGGCAGTTCAACCACCACTCCGTTTGGTGTTGAACTGACCCAGGCGGCGGATAAAGTGACCGCCACCATTACCAACAAAGACGGTACGGTCGTACAGACGCTTGATCTGGGCTCACTGAGCGCAGGCGTTCATACCTTCAGTTGGGATGGCAAGTCGTCGGACGGCACTGCCGTTACTGACGGTTCTTACAAAGTGTCTATCGCCGCCAGCTCAGGCACAACACAACTGGTTGCTCAGCCGCTGCAGTACGCCCTGGTTCAGGGTGTGACGCTGTCGGATTCCGGCAACAAGTTAGATTTAGGTACCTACGGCACCACTACGCTCGACGAAGTTCGGCAGATTATTTAAGCCTTAACACTTATCAGGAGTAAGTCATGGCCTTTTCACAAGCGGTCAGCGGTTTGAATGCTGCGGCCACCAACCTCGATCTTATTGGTAACAACATCGCCAACTCCGCTACGTATGGCTTTAAATCCAGTACTGCGTCCTTCGCCGATATGTTTGCGGGGTCTAAAGTGGGTCTGGGCGTTAAAGTTGCGGGTGTGACCCAGGACTTTAACGACGGTACCACCACCAGTACCGGTCGTGGCCTGGACGTGGCGATTAGCCAGAATGGTTTCTTCCGTCTCGTTGATAGCACCGGTTCTGTTTATTACAGCCGTAACGGCCAGTTCACTCTCGACGCTGACCGTAATCTGGTCAACATGCAGGGTCTGCAGGTCACCGGTTATCCGGCAACGGGTACGCCGCCGACCATTCAGACGGGTGCGAACCCAACGGCGATCACCATCCCGAATACCCTGATGGCGGCGCAAACCACCACCACCGCAACGATGCCGGTTAACCTGAACTCGTCTTCCTCGGTTCCGACCGTGACAACGTTCGACTCAACTAATGCCGACAGCTACAACCTGAAAGGGCCGATCACCGTTTATGACAGCCAGGGTAACGCCCATGACATGAACGTGTATTACGTTAAATCATCGGACGCCGACAATACATGGGATGTTTATACCCAGGATTCCAGCGTATCAGGCTCAGCAGCAGTTAAGGCTGCGAGAATGGTGTTTGATGCAAACGGTAATCTGAGTACGGTGAGCAACTACACTCTGGATACCACCACCGGTGATTACACTTTGTCGACAACACCGAATGCGACCCCGGCTATCAGTGTCACTACCGGTACAGTGAACGGTGCTACCCCAGCAACGTTCTCACTGAGTTTCCAGAACTCCATGCAGCAGAACACCACCAGCGCCATTGTTTCCACCACGCAGAACGGTTACAAGCCGGGCTCGATGGTCAGCTACACCATTAACGATGACGGCACGGTAGTGGGTTCGTATTCCAACGAACAGACCCAGGTGCTGGGGCAAATCGTGCTGGCAAACTTTGCCAACAACGAAGGCCTGAAATCTGAGGGTGATAACGTGTGGTCCGCCACTAACGCATCCGGCGTTGCTCTGCTGGGTACAGCGGGTACAGGCAACTTCGGTACGCTGACCAACGGTGCGCTGGAAGCTTCTAACGTGGATCTGAGTAAAGAACTGGTCAATATGATCGTCGCGCAGCGTAACTATCAGTCGAACGCGCAGACCATCAAAACCCAGGATCAGATCCTTAACACGCTGGTTAACCTGCGTTAATCGTCTGACGGGATGGTCTAATGGATCACGCAATATACACCGCGATGGGTGCGGCAAGTCAGACGCTAAACCAGCAGTCTGTCACAGCCAGCAACCTGGCCAACGCTTCAACCCCGGGCTTCCGTGCGCAGCTTAGTGCACTGCGCGCTGTACCGGTTGAAGGGTTGTCGGTGCCGACCCGTACGCTGGTCGCTGAGACCACACCTGGCGCCGATATGACGCCAGGCGATTTGAACTTCACGTCACGCCCGCTGGATGTTGCTCTGCAACAGGACGGCTGGCTGGCAGTGCAGAGCGCGGATGGCTCCGAAGGGTATACCCGTAGCGGTAATATCCAGGTGACGCCGACCGGACAGTTGACCATTCAGGGGCATCCGGTGATGGGTGAGAACGGGCCGCTTGCGGTGCCGGAAGGTTCTCAGGTCACCATTGCGGCGGACGGGACGATTTCTGCCCTGACCGCAGGCGATCCACCGAACACGGTCTCACCGGTTGGCAAACTGAAACTGGTGAAAGCGACTGGCAGTGAAGTGGTGCGTGGCGACGACGGTCTTTTCCGCGTCAGTCAAAGTGCACAAGCCACCCGTGGCCAGACGTTACAACCGGATGCGACCATTCGCGTCATGTCAGGTGTGCTGGAAGGCAGTAACGTTAAACCTATGGCGGCAATGGCCGATATGATCGCCAGCGCCCGCCGCTTTGAAATGCAGATGAAGGTTATTAGCAACGTTGATGAGAACGCTCAGCGTGCTAACCAGTTACTGTCAATGAGCTAATAAACAGGATTTCCTATGATAGGTTCATTATGGATCGCTAAAACCGGCCTCGACGCCCAGCAAACCAATATGGACGTTATCGCCAACAACCTGGCGAACGTCAGCACCAACGGTTTCAAGCGTCAGCGCGCGGTATTTGAAGACTTGCTTTACCAAACTATTCGTCAGCCTGGTGCGCAGTCTTCTGAACAGACAACGCTGCCTTCCGGTTTGCAGCTCGGTACCGGTGTTCGTCCGGTGGCCACCGAGCGTCTGCACAGCCAGGGCAACCTGTCTCAGACTAACAACAGTAAAGATGTGGCTATTAAAGGCGAAGGGTTCTTCCAGGTCCTGTTGCCGGATGGCACCTCTGCCTATACCCGTGATGGCTCCTTCCAGGTTGACCAGAACGGTCAGCTGGTCACGTCGGGTGGCTTCCAGGTCCAGCCTGCTATCACCATTCCGGCGAACACCCTGAGCATCACCATTGGTCGTGACGGTGTGGTTAGCGCGACGCAGCAGGGTGCGACAGCCCCTGTGCAGGTCGGGCAGCTTAACCTGACAACCTTTATGAATGACACCGGTCTGGAAAGCATCGGTGAAAACCTGTACGTCGAAACCCAGTCTTCCGGTACGCCGAATACCACGACGCCGGGGCTGAACGGGGCAGGTCTGCTGTATCAGGGGTATGTGGAAACCTCGAACGTAAACGTGGCGGAAGAACTGGTGAACATGATCCAGGTTCAGCGCGCTTATGAAATTAACAGCAAAGCGGTATCGACCACCGATCAGATGCTGCAGAAACTGTCGCAACTCTAAGGCGTTATCCGGTGCGGCGCAGGCTGCACCGGAACCCTGATTTCGAAGATGAATGTAATGCAAAAAAACGCCGCGGGCCGCTACCCCCTGTTAGCTTTACTGGCACTGATGCTGAATGGATGTGCATGGGTTCCCTCAACACCGCTGGTGCAGGGCGCAACGACCGCTCAACCGATGCCGGGACCTGTTCCGGTTGTCAATGGCTCTATTTACCAGACTGCGCAGCCAATCAACTATGGCTACCAGCCGCTGTTTGAAGACCGTCGCCCGCGTAACGTCGGGGATACATTGACGCTGGTGCTGCAAGAAAACGTGAGCGCCAGTAAGAGTTCATCGGCGAATGCCAGTCGCGATGGCAAAAGCAGCTTCTCAATGGATACTACGCCACGCTATCTGGAAGGCCTGTTCGGCAACTCGCGTGCAGACCTGACGAGCGAAGGCAGCAACTCGTTTACGGGTAAAGGCGGCGCCAACGCCAGCAACACATTTAGCGGCACTCTGACCGTGACGGTCGACCAGGTGCTGATCAACGGCAATTTACATGTAGTGGGTGAAAAACAGATCGCCATCAACCAGGGCACTGAATTTATCCGCTTCTCGGGTGTAGTGAACCCGCGCACCATCAGCGGCAGCAATACCGTTCCGTCCACACAGGTGGCGGACGCGCGCATCGAGTACGTCGGCAACGGCTACATCAACGAAGCGCAGAATATGGGCTGGCTGCAGCGTTTCTTCCTTAACTTATCGCCGATGTAACCGGGGTGAATTATGTTTAGATTTCTGGCTGGAATTGCGTTAGTGCTGGTGGCGTCCGTCGCCCAGGCCGACCGCATCCGGGACCTCACCAGTGTACAGGGCGTACGTGAAAACTCCTTAATTGGCTACGGCTTAGTGGTCGGCCTTGACGGAACGGGTGACCAGACCACCCAGACGCCATTCACTACTCAGAGCCTGAACAACATGCTGTCGCAGATGGGGATTACCGTCCCGACAGGCACCAACATGCAGCTTAAAAACGTTGCGGCGGTGATGGTGACTGCCCAGCTTCCTGCGTTTGGCCGTCAGGGGCAGACTATCGATGTGGTGGTCTCCTCCATGGGTAACGCCAAAAGCCTGCGCGGCGGTACGCTGCTGATGACCCCGCTGAAAGGGGTTGATAGCCAGGTGTATGCGCTGGCGCAGGGTAACATTCTGGTCGGTGGCGCAGGCGCAGCAGCCGGTGGCAGCAGCGTGGCGGTTAACCAGCTCAACGGCGGCCGTATTACCGGCGGTGCGGTGATTGAACGCGAACTGGCTTCCCAATTCGGCAATGGCAACACCATCAACCTGCAACTGAACCAGGACGATTTCACGATGGCTCAGCAGATTGCTGACACCATCAACCGTCGTGGTATGGGCGGCGCAACCGCGCTGGATGCCCGTACCGTCCAGATCCGTGTGCCACAAGGCGGCAGTTCTCAGGTGCGCATGCTGGCAGATATCCAGAATCTGGAAGTGGGTGTCGCGCCGCAGGATGCCAAAATCATTATCAACTCGCGTACCGGGTCTGTCGTGATGAACCGCGAAGTGACGTTGGATAACTGTGCCGTGGCGCAGGGTAATCTCTCGGTGACGGTTAACCAATCGGCCAACGTCAGCCAGCCGAACACGCCGTTTGGCGGTGGACAGACGGTGGTGACACCGCAGACGCAGATTGACCTTCGCCAGAGTGGCGGTTCTCTGCAGAGCATTCGCTCCAGCGCCAACCTGAATAGCGTGGTGCGAGCACTGAACGCACTGGGGGCAACCCCGATTGATCTGATGTCTATTCTGCAGTCCATGCAGAGTGCAGGCTGCCTGCGGGCTAAGCTGGAGATCATCTAATGCTGAATGACAGCCGCTTGATGGCGAGCGCGGCATGGGACGCGCAATCGCTCAACGATCTGAAAACCAAAGCCGGACAGGACCCGCAGACCAACCTGCGGCCCGTTGCGCGCCAGGTCGAAGGCATGTTCGTGCAAATGATGCTGAAAAGCATGCGCGAAGCCCTGCCGAAAGACGGCATTTTCAGCAGCGATTCCACGCGGATGTACACCAGCTTATATGACCAACAGATTGCCCAGCAGATGACATCAGGCAAGGGGCTGGGTCTGGCCGATATGATGGTTAAGCAGATGTCTGCCGGCCAGGAGCCGGTGGCCCCTGGCGACCAGATGCAGCAGGTGCCGATGAAGTTTGACCTCGAAACCATCAACGCCTACCAGAGCCAGGCAATCACGCAAATGGTGCGTAAAGCCATGCCGAAAGCGCCAGAAAATGATGATGAGCCGATGAGCGGGGACAGCAAAGATTTCCTTGCTCAGCTCTCTCTGCCCGCACGTCTTGCCAGTGAGCAAAGCGGGGTGCCGCACCACCTGATCCTGGCGCAGGCTGCGCTGGAATCAGGCTGGGGTCAGCGACAAATTCCCCGTGAAAACGGTGCGCCGAGCTTTAACATCTTTGGTGTGAAGGCAACGTCCAGCTGGAAGGGGCCAACCACCGAGATCACCACAACCGAATATGAAAATGGCGAGGCCAAAAAGGTCAAAGCCAAATTCCGCGTTTACAGCTCGTATCTGGAAGCACTCTCTGATTACGTCAGCATGCTTTCCAACAACCCACGTTATGCGGCAGTGACGACGGCGGCGACGCCGGAACAGGGGGCACAGGCCTTGCAGAATGCGGGTTACGCGACCGATCCGAAATATGCGCAGAAGCTGACTAACATGATTCAGCAGCTTAAGTCGATGGGCGAGAAGGTCAGCAAAGCCTACAGCAATGATATTGAAAATCTGTTCTGAAACCACTCAAGTTCAGCTCAGGGTTGCCGATAATCGTTAGCAGGACTTATGTCTCAAAGTTTATAAGGAACCTCAATGGCCAACTTGATTAATACCGCGATGAGTGGGCTCAGCGCAGCCCAGGCGGCGCTGAATACCACCAGTAATAACATTTCAAGTTATAACGTGACGGGTTATACCCGCCAGACGACAGTCCTGACTGCGGCTAACAGTACGCTGGGGGCAGGTGGTTGGGTTGGCAACGGTGCGTTTGTCTCTGGTGTGCAGCGTGAATATGATTCGTTTATTACGAACCAGTTACGTTCTGCCAGCACCCAGAGCAGCAGCCTGACGACGCGTTACAATCAAATGTCAAAGATCGATGACATGCTATCGGGTTCAACCAATACGTTGGCCACGTCACTGCAAGATTTCTTCTCCAGCATGCAAACGCTGGTGAGTAACGCCGAAGATTCCTCATCACGTCAGAGCGTGCTGGGCAAAGCTGACGCCCTGGTTAACCAGTTCAAAGTGGCTGACCAGTACCTGCGAGATCAGGACAAACAGATCAATACCTCGATCTCATCAAGCGTCGATCAGATTAATAACTACACCAAACAAATTGCGAATCTGAACGACCAGATTTCACGCCTGACGGCAGTGGGCGGCGGCGCATCGCCGAACGACCTGCTGGATCAGCGTGACCAGCTGGTGAGCGAGCTGAACGATATCGTGGGTGTGGATGTCAGCGTTCAGGACAACAGCACCTATAACATCACCATGGCAAATGGCTACACGCTGGTGCAGGGCAGTACTGCTCGTCAACTGGCGGCGGTGGCATCCAGTGATGATCCTACCCGTACGACGGTTGCCTATGTCGACCCGACCGCTGGCAATATCGAAATTCCGGAAAAATTGCTGACTACCGGTTCACTGGGCGGAGTGTTGACCTTCCGCTCTCAGGATCTGGATAAGACGCGTAACACGCTGGGCCAGCTGGCGCTTTCCTTTGCTGATGCGTTCAACACGCAGCACAAAGAAGGTTATGACGCCGATGGCGACCAGGGGACCGACTTCTTCACGATCGGTTCGCCTTCTACCCTGAGCAATGCGAAAAACACCGGTACCGGAGCGCTGACGGCGAGCGTAAGCGACAGTACCCAGGTACAGGCGACGGATTATAAGCTGGTTAAAACCGATTCCGGCTGGAATGTAACCCGCCTGGCGGACAATACGGCGTTTGCCGTTACCCCGGATTCCAGCGGTAATCTGACCTTTGACGGACTGACCATCAGTGTCTCTGGCACCGCGAACAAAAACGACAGCTTCACCGTCAAACCAGTGGCGAATGCTATTGCCAATATGAGCGTGGCCATCACCGATGAGTCCAAAATCGCCATGGCGTCCAGCGCGACATCCGGTGAAAGCGACAACACCAACGGTCAGGCGTTGTTGGATCTGCAAAACAGCAAAGTGGTTAGCGGGTCTAAAACCTTTAACGATGCCTACGCGTCGCTGATCAGCTATGTCGGTACTACCACGTCTACGCTGAAAACCAGCAGTACGACACAAGCCAACGTGGTTACACAGCTCTCTGACCAGCAGCAATCGATCTCTGGCGTCAACCTTGACGAAGAGTACGGTAACCTGCAGCGTTACCAGCAGTATTATCTCGCAAACGCGCAGGTGTTGCAGACGGCAAACACACTGTTCGACGCGTTACTGAACATACGCTAAGTAAGGGGTAAGAGATGCGTATTAGTACTCAGATGATGTATGAACAAAACATGCGCGGTATTACCAATTCACAGAGTAAGTGGATGGAATACGGTTTGCAGATGTCGACAGGCCAGCGTGTGAATAAGCCGTCTGACGATCCGATCGCGGCCTCTCAGGCTGTGGTGGTCTCCCAGGCGCAGCAGCAGAATACGCAGTATCAGACCGCGCGTACTTTCGCTACCCAGAAAGTCTCGCTGGAAGAGAGCGTGCTCCAGCAGGTGACTGCGGCGATTACCTCGGCGCATACCTCCGTGGTTGCTGCCGCTAACGGTACATTGAGTGACGATGACCGTGCGTCAATGGCAACAGAACTGCAGGGCGTTCGCGACCAGCTCTTGAACCTGGCAAACAGCACCGACGGTAATGGTCGCTATATTTTTGCTGGCTATAAAACCAGCACTGCGCCGTTTGATTCAACCGGTACGTACAACGGTGGCGACACGGCGATCACTCAGCAGGTGGATACATCCCGTAGCATGGTGATTGCGCACACCGGTGACCAGGTGTTTAACAGTATTACCAGCAACGCTGAGGCTGAGCCCGACGGCACACCTTCACAAACTAACGTCTTCACGATGCTGGATGACGCGATTGCAGCACTGGAAGTGCCTGTTTCAGGTGATGAAGCCGCACAGGCGACATCTCAGGCTGCTCTTGATAAGGCCAACCGTGGCCTGACGAACTCACTGAATAACGTATCGACCGTTCGTGCGCAGCTGGGTACACAGCTACAGGAATTGACCAATCTGGATTCGCTGGGTGATGACCGTTCGCTTTCTCTGACAACCCAGATGAGCGATCTCGTTGACGTAGACTGGAACTCGGTAATTTCGTCTTACACCATGCAGCAGACGGCATTACAGGCATCCTATAAAGCATTTAGCGACATGCAGGGCATGTCGCTGTTCCAGCTCAATAGGTAATCTTTGCTTTAGAACATGTCTGGAAACTGGAACATGTTCTGTGTGCCCGCACCGGATCCCGGCGCGGGCCTTTTTTTATCCAATATCTCGTGATACGACAGCGAGACAACGGTTATCCAGCAGACGAATGACCAGAGCAACGGCCCCCGCCAGTGTTGCCAGTGCCACCACGCCAGGCCATGCGGCGAGGGTGTAGACCTTACTGCCCAGTGCAGAACCCAGCGCCATCCCAATAAACACCACCGTAAAGAGCAGGGCGTTCAGGCGACCACGTGCCTGTGGCTCCAGGCCATACACCAGATTCTGGTGTGCCACGAGACTGGACTGCAATCCAAGGTCAAACCCAATGGCCGACAGGGCAATCAATACCAGCTGACCATGAGGTGGTAACATCGGCAGGGCGAACATCAGGGCGAAGGAGAAAGTGACCAGCGCTGCACCCAGTTGGGTGACTTTTTCGGCGCCGACTTTGTCCGCCAGTCCCCCGGCTAATGGGGCCGCCAGTGCGCCTGCCGCGCCCGCAATACCAAACATACCCGCGGCTGCGCTTCCGAGTTGATATTTTTCCAGCAGCATGACGGCAAGCGTTGACCAGAAAGCGCTAAACGCGATGGATAAAAAGCCCTGCGCAAACGCAGCACGGCGTAGGGCAGGGTAACGCTGCCAAAGGTGCGCCATCGTTTTCATTAGTGCCGGATAACTCAGCGTTGAATGCGTGACGAAACGCGGCAGCACAAACCACATCAGAACACCGATAAAGGCAATGCTCACGGCGGCAAGCTGGAACATGATGCGCCAGCCAAATGCCGCGCCGACAACGCCACTCACGGTTCGAGAAAGCAAAATGCCTAACAGTAAACCGGTCATCACCGTCCCGACGGTTTTTCCCTGCTTACCCGCGGGGGCGAGGATGGCGGCTGCGGGGACGATATCCTGTGCCATGGTGGCAGCCATCCCTATCAACAGACTGACCATCAATAAGCCAGGTAGTTGCGTCGTCAGGCTACAGGCCAGCAGCAGTACGGCCAGCGCGGCGCTTTTACCGAGGATAAGGCGGCGGCGATCGTAGCGATCACCCAGCGGCAGTAAAAACAGGATGCCGAGCGCGTAGCCTGCCTGTGTTAACGTCGGGACCAGCCCCATGCCGTTAACGGTTAAATGCAGGTCGCTGCCCATCAGTGGTAACAGGGGTTGTGCATAATAAATCGCAGCGACGCTAAAACCTGCCCCCAGCGCCAGCGCAAAGATAATCCACTGCGCCGGGTTTATAGATTGAGAATGACGGTTCATCACTTTTCCTCAAAAACATATTCATTGTTGGTGTGAATGCATTTTTTACGAAACCGGGGATGACGCGGTAGCCAGCGGGGTGGTAAAACGGTTATACGTGAAACGTATAGTGAGAATTTAAATGCAGCGTGCAGAACGTATAGATCGCGTTGACCTGATGCGCACACTGGTGCGCATTGTTGAGGCGGGGTCTCTCTCGGCCGCGGCGCGCCAGCTCAATACCACCCAGGCGACAGTCAGCCGCCGCCTGCAGTCGCTGGAAACGATGCTTGGGGTAAAGCTGGTACTGCGTACCACGCATGCGATGAAGCTGACCGATGACGGTGAGCGCTGTTATCAGCATGCCCGCAGGGTGATTGATGCCTGGCTTGCGCTGGAAGACGAACTGAGTCAGACGGACGATGAGCCGGTCGGGGTGCTGCGCGTGCGGGCACCCCATGCCTTCGGGCAGGAGCAGTTGCTGGCACCGCTGACGCGCTTTCTGGAGCGCTATCCGCAGCTTTCAGTGGAATGGATGCTCAACGATAAGACCGTCAATTTTCTCAGCGATAACATCGACTGTGCGATTCGCGTGGGGGCAGAGGTTGACCCGGTGACGGTATCCGTCCTGCTTGCCGAAGTCCCGCGCAGCATTGTCGCCTCCCCGGCGCTGCTGGCGCGTTTTTCGGAAATCAGCGCGCCACTGCATCTCGGTGCACTGCCGTGGATTGCGCTCAGCACCTTTTATCAGCATGACATTGCCTTAACGCACACACTGAGCGGGGAAACGGAGCAGGTGGCGATTGCACCCAGACTGTATACCGATAGTTTGTACGTGGCGCGCAATACGGCGTTGACCGGACTCGGTGTGGCGGTGGTCTCAAGCTGGACGGTAGAAGAGGACATTGCACAGGGCAGACTGGTTGCCTTATTGCCTGAGTGGCAGGTTCCGCCGTTACCCGTGCATCTGGTCTACCCCTGGGCGCGTTATTATCCAGCCCGTCTACGGATGTTTTTACAGTTGATGCGTGAGGTGATGCCGGGGTTAAGCGGGATGCGACAGCCAGGACGCAAGGCATAAAAAAAGCCGACCCGGAGGTCGGCTTTTATCAGCAGAATACTTATTCTACTGCATGCGGGCGTGTTGCTGGTGCCGTTGCGGTATGCGTGGCGCTGTGACCACCCGCAGAGCCTTTACCGTCGAAGTTGAACTCCGGACGGATCCAGTCACTGTGACGCGGCGCTTCCGGCACATACGCAGGCGCAGGTGCTTTGGTCATCGGCGCGGTAGCGTGGTTTACTTCGCTGGCCACAGATGATGCCGGCTCAACCACAGCCGCCGCCGGAGCAACGACTTCAACAGCCGGTGCGACAGGTTCAACAACCGGGGCTACCGGGGCAGCTTCTGGCTGTGCTTCCACAGCGGCAAAAGGTTCCTGTGGCTGCTCAGCAACAGGGGCTTCCTGTTCAACGTCAACCGGCGCAACGACGGCAGGTTCAGCAGCTTGCGCCACTTCTTCCGCAACCGGACGATCTTCTTCTGCAATCAGTTCTGGCTGTGCATCAACCGGGGCTTCGATCGCCTCCGGATGGGTGGTTTCAATCACGACAGGCTCTGGCTCAATGACCGGTGCCTGCGGTGCCACTTCAACCACCTCTTCGGCCGGTGCCTGAGGCTCTGCCACGACAGGCTGTTGTTCTTCCTGAGCGGTTGCAGCAATCAGTTCGGCTTCGGCAATTGCAGGTGCAACATCGGTAGTGATGGCATCGTTTTGCTGTTCAACCACCGGTGCTTCCAGCACTTCGTCCTGAGGACGAGCAACCGGATAACGAACCCACACTTTACCCGACGCCATTTCCGGAGATGCGCAGGCAATGGCCAGCGGCATTGCGGACTGGGTCGGATAACGCTCATCGCGGTAACGACGACGGCGCTGACCGCTGACGCGCAGATGACGCGGCGAACGACGAGAGCGACGCGGCATACCTGCGGTATCACGGCCTTCTGCGGATTCTTCTGGTTCTGCGGTGTTCTCGACAACTGCCGGCAAGTCCAGTTTCGCCAGCTCAGTACGCTGGGCCGGGGACTCCGTGGTTTGCGGTGCTACTGCAACAGCCTCTTCGCTTGCACTTGCCTGAGTGTCCCCAACACGGATTTTCTGGCTCAACTGACGCTGCTTACGACGCGGCATCACCTGAACGCGTTCTTCTTGTTCGGTTTCTTGCTCTGGCTGCTCTTCACGATCCTGGACTTTCGCGTCCTGCTGTACCTGGCGTTTTTCGTCGTTATTACGACGACGGTTGCGCTCACGGCGAGAAGGTTGCTGTTCGTCACGCTGTTTGGTTTTTTCGGTCTCTTCCGCGGTCACCTGTGCTGGCTGACGAGCTTCACGCGTTTCGGCATTCTGCTGCGGCTTCTCACGGCGATTACGGCGGTTTTCATCGCGGTTGTTCTCACGACCTTCACCACCTTCTGCACGCGGCTCACGACGTTCGTTGCGATCGCGACGGTTGCCCTGACGCGGTTTGCGACGATCCTGCTGGCGCTCTTGTTTCTCTTCTTTCTTCTCTTCCTGAACGTCGGCTGGCGCGGCAGCTTCGCTACCTGCAAACAGATTTTTCAGCGCGGAGAGGAAACGGCTCAGCAGGCCCGGTGCAGCAGGCGCGGCAACAGCAGGTGTGCTGCTGACAGACGGCTGCGGCTTAGCCACAGGGGCTTCCGGTACGGCAGGCGCAGGCGGAACGTCCGGCATGGCGAAGGTTGCCAGTGCAGGCTGTTCAGGACGTTTACGTTCAGCCGGTTCTTCGTCAGAAGGCAGTGCCATCTCTTCTTCATGCAGCTTCGGCAGCAGGTAGCTGAGAGTTTGAGTCTCTTCACCTTTACGCACGCGCAGCACGGAGTAGTGTGGGGTTTCCATCTGGTCATTCGGCACAACGATAACGCGTACGCCGCCCTGACGGGTTTCGATAGCGCTGATGGCCGCACGTTTTTCGTTCAGCAGGTAAGAGGCAACCTGAACCGGAACGATAGCGTGGACTTCCTGGGTGTTCTCTTTCAGCGCTTCTTCTTCAATCAGACGCAGAATAGAAAGTGACAGGGATTCGTTGTCACGAATAGTCCCGGTACCGCTACAACGCGGGCACACGTGGTGGCTGGACTCGCCGAGAGACGGGCTCAGGCGCTGGCGGGACATCTCCAGCAGGCCGAAGCGAGAAATATGGCTGATTTGAATACGCGCGCGGTCCTGGCGGACGGCTTCACGCAGACGGTTTTCCACGGCGCGCTGGTGGCGAACCGGGGTCATATCGATAAAGTCGATAACGATCAGGCCACCAAGGTCACGCAGGCGCAGCTGACGAGCAATTTCGTCTGCCGCTTCCAGGTTGGTATTGAAGGCCGTTTCTTCTATATCACCACCGCGGGTTGCACGCGCGGAGTTGATGTCGATAGCGGTTAATGCTTCGGTGGAATCGATAACGATAGAACCACCGGACGGCAGGCGGACTTCCCGCTGGAAAGCGGATTCAATCTGCGACTCAATCTGGTAATGGCTGAACAGCGGGATTTCACCGGTGTACAGTTTAATTTTGCTGCTGAAATCCGGACGGCCCAGCGCAGAGATATGCTGACGAGCCAGCTCCAGCACTTTTGGGTTGTCGATGAGGATTTCGCCGATGTCCTGACGCAGGTAGTCACGGAAGGCACGAACGATAACGTTGCTTTCCTGGTGGATCAGGAACGGAGCAGGGCGGCTCTCAGAGGCTTTCTGGATGGCTTCCCAGTGTTTCAGGCGGAAGCTCAGATCCCACTGCAGCGCTTCGGCGGATTTGCCAACGCCTGCCGTACGCACAATCAGCCCCATGCCGTCTGGCAGTTGCAGGCTGGAGAGCGCTTCTTTTAATTCGGTACGGTCATCGCCTTCGATGCGACGAGAAATACCACCCGCACGCGGGTTATTTGGCATCAGTACCAGATAGCTGCCAGCCAGACTGATAAAGGTGGTCAGCGCAGCGCCTTTGTTGCCGCGTTCTTCTTTATCAATCTGGACGATAACTTCCTGACCTTCGCGCAGCACATCTTTGATGTTCGGACGGCCATGGGAGTTGTAATTGGCAGGGAAATATTCGCGGGCAATTTCTTTAAGGGGGAGGAAACCGTGACGTTCAGCGCCGTAATCAACGAAGGCGGCCTCAAGACTCGGTTCAATACGGGTGATTTTACCTTTGTAGATGTTCGCTTTTTTCTGCTCGTGTCCAGGACTTTCAATATCCAGATCGTACAGACGCTGCCCATCAACAAGGGCGACACGCAACTCTTCTTGCTGAGTTGCGTTGATTAACATTCTTTTCATCGTAACTTACTCATTATTCTTACATTGACGACTAAGCTGCGGGCATAGTGACGCCTTTCCGGGGGAGAACCGATGGCCTCGTGACTGTTCACGTCGCCAACCTCACGGTTGTCGCTCGCTTAAGAGGCGCAGTGTGTCGGTTACCTGTATTTCCTGTGGAAAACACAGCGCAATTATCTGGGGAACAGCCTGGGAAAAACTCTCCAGAGAAGATTCCATCTACCGGTAAGGACTGCAACCCGCAGCCCGCTAAGTGCCTGAAAGTCCAATACGTCTTACGCCATTGCTGCGTGTATGGTCGGACAGGCAAAACTGGTCATTCCGCACAATTGCTTGTTTTAACAAGATTCAACGCGGAAAACTGCAACATTATTCCTTGCGAACCCTGTTATAGCAAGCTGACTTTTACCTATTATCACCCGGTTACTCACAGTTTTTTCACTTTTGTCAGGTGATTGGTTTAATAACCACCAAAACGTCCGTGTCGAACGCAGTCACACAGGATCAAAAGTAAATATAAGCATATAAAAATGAGTGGCGCTAATCACCGACGCTATTTAGAATCGCCTCCCATGAAAACTGAGAACCCATCCGTAAAATTTGTTGTGATCGCTGATGATGAAGCGGGGCAACGTATCGATAATTTTTTGCGCACCCAGCTGAAAGGTGTGCCAAAAAGTATGATTTACCGCATAATCCGTAAGGGTGAGGTGCGGGTAAACAAAGGGCGCACCAAACCTGAATACAAACTCGAGGCGGGCGATGAAATTCGCATCCCGCCGGTGCGAGTATCTGAAAAAGAAGAAGAAGCTGTTTCACCGCATTTGCAGAAAGTGGCGGCGCTGAGCGACGTCATTCTTTATGAAGACGACCATATCCTGGTGCTGAATAAACCCTCTGGTACAGCGGTACACGGCGGCAGCGGTTTAAGCTTCGGCGTCATTGAAGGGTTGCGGGCGCTGCGTCCGGAAGCGCGTTTCCTGGAGCTGGTACACCGTCTGGACCGCGATACGTCCGGGGTGCTGCTGGTCGCCAAAAAGCGTTCCGCGCTGCGTTCGCTGCACGAGCAGCTGCGCGATAAAGGTATGCAGAAAGATTATCTGGCGCTGGTGCGCGGGCAGTGGCAGTACCATGTTAAAGTGGTACAGGCCCCGTTGCTGAAAAATATTCTGCAAAGCGGTGAGCGTATTGTTCGCGTGAACCAGGAGGGCAAGCCGTCGGAAACCCGTTTTAAAGTGGAAGAGCGTTATGACGTCGCCACTTTAATGCGCTGTAGCCCGGTGACGGGGCGTACACATCAGATCCGCGTTCACACCTTGCATGCGGGACATCCCATTGCCTTTGACGATCGCTACGGCGACCGTGAGTTTGATAAGCAGCTGGCAGGTACCGGGTTAACGCGCCTGTTCCTGCACGCCGCAGCGCTGAAATTTACCCACCCGAATACTGGCGAAACTATTCGTATCGAAGCACCGCTGGACGACCAGCTCAAGCGATGCCTGCAAGTGCTACGTAACCAGAAAGCGTAAAAAGGGCGGTCATGCATGGTGACCGCCTTTTCTTTTATTCAGTCGCGGGTTTGAGCGGTACCGCCGTGTTCTTTTCCTGGATAGGCAGATTGACCAGCGCGGCCAGTAAGGCGAGCGCGATATCGGCATACCACACCCAGTCGAGATTCCCTTCGTATTGCATTGCCAGCCCACCCAGCCATGCACCAAAAAACGCGCCTATCTGATGTGAGAATAAGGTAAAGCCAAACAGCGTTGCCAGATAACGGGTGCCAAACAGCTTACCAACAATACCAGCTGTGGGTGGCACGGTGGCAAGCCAGGTTAAGCCTATCGCACAGGCGAAGACATAAAATGCCAGCTCGGTTTTCGGCGACAGCAAAAAGGCAATAATCAGTACCGCCCTGGACGTATACAGAACGGCAAGTATGTATTTCATCGGGAATCGTTTACCAAGAAAACCCGCGAAAATACTGCCTGCAATATTGCAAAGGCCAATCAACGAAAGGCTAATGGCGGAGACAGACGCATCGTGTCCGCACAGACTGACTTCACTCGGCAAATGGGTAGTGAGAAAAGCCACGTGGAATCCACAGGTTAAAAAACCTGCATGCAGGAGCAAATAGCTGGGGGTGCGAAATGCTACGTGAATTTGCTGCTTAAGACCGGGAACGTCAGAAACGGCAGGGTGTGCCAGCGCGGGGGCCGGCTTCTCACTTTTCCGACACAGAAACCATGACGGAACAATGGTCGACAGCGCGGCGAGGGCAAGGAAAACAAGCCCGGAGGCGATACCGCGCAGGCTGACAATAAGTTGTACCAATGGCGCAAAGATAAACTGCCCGATAGAACCACCGGCGTTGATCATCCCGCTGGCAACGGAACCTTTATCAGTCGGCAATCTGCCCGCAACGATGCCGATCAACACGGAGAAACTGCCCGCGGCAGCGCCAGCCGGGCTTAACAGGCCCTGGGCGAGGGTCAGCGGTAAAAATGAGGACGCCCATAGCGTGCCAAGCTGCCCCAATGCAATCAGGACGGCACCAATCACCAGCACATTAAAGGCACCGCGCTTATCCGCCCAGGCACCAAACAGCGGCTGAAACGCGCCCCACATCAACTGGCCTATTGCCAGCGCCATGCTGACTTCGGCAATACTCATCGTGGTGGAGTGGACGATAGGGTGGACAAATAGCCCCACCGTCTGCCTGATCCCCATGGTTATCATTAAAATCAGGCTGGCCAGCGCGATCAGCGACCACAGACCCGCCGACGGCTGTTGAGATACGGAACGTTTCTCCACCGGGTTTCCTTAAAAGATGTCAGTGCGTTGTGGTATTTATTAGCATGAGAGTGGGTTACAGCCTTCCCGACGCAGCATCTGGCACAGCGCAATCAGCGGCAGGCCAACCAGCGTATTTGGGTCGCGGCCTTCGAGGCGGTCAAACAGCGCGATCCCCAGTCCTTCACTTTTAAAACTGCCCGCACAGTGCAGCGGATTTTCTTTACGCACGTAATCGTCTATTTCCTGCGCGCTTAAGTGGCGAAAATGCACATCGAAAGGTTCGCACTCGGTTTGCAAATGACCGGTTGCGGAATTAAACAGCGCCAGACCGGTATAAAAAGTGACGATATTCCCGCTAGCTTTGGTTAATTGGCGGCGGGCATTTTCTTCGGTCAGCGGTTTGCCGGTAATTTCGCCTTCCAGCATGCACACTTGATCAGAACCAATAATCAGGTGCTGCGGGAAGCGTTGGGCCAGTGATTGCGCTTTCTCTTGTGCTAGCCGCAGCACCAGATGGCGCGGGGATTCACCGGGTTGCGGGTTTTCATCGGTCAGCGGCGCGGCGCATTCAAACGCTACTCCGAGCTTCTCTAACAGCGCGCGTCGCCAGGGGGAGGTCGATGCAAGAATAATATCTGACATATTTTTTTCACCAAATATGGCTTAACCATGACAGGCATTTTAAACTGTAGGCCGCAATGTGTGCGAATTATTGGCAAAAGGCAACCTCAGGCTGCCTTTTTCTTTGACTCTATGACGTTACAAAGTTAATATGCGCGCCCTATGCAAAAGGTAAAATTACCCCTGACTCTCGATCCGGTTCGCACGGCTCAAAAACGCCTTGATTATGAGGGCATCTATCTGCCCGATCAGGTTGAGCGTGTCGTCGAATCTGTTGTCAGTGTGGACAGTGATGTGGAATGCTCCATCTCGTTCGCCATCGACAACCAACGCCTCGCGGTTATTACCGGTGATGCGAAGGTGACGGTGTCCCTCGAATGCCAGCGTTGCGGCAAGCCGTTTACCCATCAGGTTCACACAACATATTGTTTTAGTCCTGTCCGTTCAGACGAACAGGCTGAAGCACTGCCGGAAGCGTATGAACCGATTGAGGTTAACGACTTCGGTGAAATCGATCTGCTTGCAATGGTTGAAGATGAAATCATCCTCTCCTTGCCGGTAGTTCCGGTGCATGATTCTGAACACTGTGAAGTGTCCGAGGCGGACATGGTCTTTGGTGAACTGCCTGATGAAGCGCAAAAACCAAACCCATTTGCCGTATTAGCCAGCTTAAAGCGTAAGTAATAGGTTTTCCCCGCTCAAACGGGGGTAAATCGTAATTGAGGAGTAAGGTCCATGGCCGTACAACAGAATAAACCAACCCGTTCCAAACGTGGCATGCGTCGTTCTCATGACGCTCTGACCGCAGTCACCAGCCTGTCTGTAGACAAAACTTCTGGTGAGAAACACCTGCGTCACCACATCACTGCCGACGGTTTCTACCGTGGCCGTAAGGTAATCACTAAGTAATCACGCGTCAGCGTGATAAAACTTAGTGAGGATCTCCCCGCGTAAGCGGGGATTTACCGATACCTTGACTCGTCTAACCCTGGCGTTAGATGTCATGGGGGGTGATTTTGGCCCTTCCGTGACAGTGCCTGCAGCATTGCAGGCACTGGATTCTAATTCGCATCTTACTCTTCTTTTAGTCGGCGATCCCGACGCTATCACACCATTGCTCGCCAAAGCTGATTTTGAGCAACGCTCGCGCTTGCTTGTTATTCCGGCACAGTCAGTTATTGCCAGCGATGCACGCCCCTCGCAAGCGGTCCGCAATAGTCGCGGCAGTTCAATGCGGATGGCACTGGAGCTTGTAAAAGAAGGTCGCGCCGAGGCCTGCGTCAGCGCCGGAAATACCGGTGCGCTGATGGGACTGGCGAAGATGTTGCTCAAACCCCTTGAGGGGATTGAGCGTCCCGCGCTGATGACGGTGTTACCGCATCAACAGAAAGGAAAAACGGTGGTACTGGATTTAGGTGCCAACGTCGACTGCGATGGTAAGATGCTGGCGCAGTTTGCGGTAATGGGTGCGGTAATGGCTGAAGAAGTGCTGGGCGTTACAAATCCCCGCGTGGCGCTTCTGAATATTGGTGAAGAAGAGACCAAAGGCCATGATTACATCCGTGATGCCGCAGCAATTTTAAAATCGGTTCCAGCCATTAACTATATTGGTTACCTGGAAGCGAACGAATTACTCACTGGTAAAACGGACGTACTGGTTTGTGACGGTTTTACGGGAAACGTCACATTAAAAACGATGGAAGGTGTTGTCAGAGTGTTTCTTTCGCTGCTGAAATCACAGGGTGAAGGGAAAAAAAGGTCGTGGTGGCTGATTTTATTAAAGCATTGGTTACAAAAAAGCCTGAGCAGGCGATTCAGTCACCTCAACCCCGACCAGTATAATGGCGCCTGTCTGTTAGGATTGCGCGGCACGGTGATTAAGAGTCATGGTGCTGCCAATCAGCGAGCCTTCACCGTCGCGATTGAACAGGCAGTGCAGGCGGTGCAGCGGCAAGTTCCTCAGCGAATTGCCGCTCGCCTGGAATCTGTGTTACCGGAAAAAGACTGAGCGTACATGTATACGAAGATTATTGGTACCGGCAGCTATCTGCCTGAACAAGTGCGAACTAACGCCGATCTGGAAAAAATGGTGGATACGTCTGACGAGTGGATTGTCACCCGCACAGGTATTCGTGAACGCCGTATTGCTGCGCCGAACGAAACTGTCTCTACCATGGGGTTTGAAGCTGCAAAGCGCGCCCTGGAGATGGCAGGTATCAGCGCGGATGAGATTGGTCTGATTATTGTCGCTACCACCTCCGCAACGCATGCATTCCCAAGCGCCGCGTGCCAGGTGCAGAACATGCTGGGCGTGAAAGGCTGCCCGGCATTTGACGTTGCTGCTGCCTGCGCGGGTTTCACCTATGCGCTTAGCATCGCCGATCAATATGTAAAATCGGGTGCGGTGAAAAATGCGCTGGTGATTGGTTCTGACGTTCTGGCGCGCACCTGCAACCCGGAAGATCGCGGCACCATTATTATTTTTGGCGATGGTGCGGGCGCGGTTGTGCTCGGGGCATCCGAAGAGCCGGGTATCATTTCGACGCACCTGCATGCTGATGGTCGCTATGGCGAACTGTTAACGCTGCCGAATGCCGATCGTGTGAATCCGGACAACCCTATTTTCCTGACAATGGCAGGAAACGAAGTCTTTAAAGTGGCGGTGACTGAGCTTTCTCGCATCGTCGATGAAACCCTGGAAGCGAATAATTTGCAGCGCAGCGAGCTGAACTGGCTGGTGCCGCATCAGGCAAACCTGCGAATTATCAGCGCGACGGCAAAAAAACTGGGCATGTCGCTGGATAACGTCGTGGTAACGCTGGATCGTCACGGTAACACCTCTGCGGCATCGGTCCCTTGTGCGCTGGATGAAGCGGTTCGCGACGGGCGTATTCAGCGCGGTCAACTGATTCTGCTGGAAGCCTTTGGCGGTGGTTTCACCTGGGGTTCTGCGCTGGTTCGTTTCTAGTATTAAGGATAAAAACATGACGCAATTTGCATTTGTGTTCCCGGGACAGGGCTCTCAGACCGTGGGTATGCTGGCTGATATGGCTGCAAGTCACCCGGTTATTGAAGAGACATTCCGTGAAGCCTCTGCAGCACTGGGCTACGATCTGTGGGCACTTGTTCAACAAGGGCCGGCAGAGGAACTGAATAAAACCTGGCAGACGCAACCTGCACTGCTGACGGCTTCCGTCGCGTTATGGCGTGCATGGCAGCAGCAGGGCGGTAAAACGCCTGCGCTGATGGCCGGTCACAGCCTGGGCGAATACTCTGCGCTGGTTTGTGCGGGCGTTATCCCGTTTGCGGACGCCGTGCGTCTGGTCGAGCTGCGCGGTAAGTTCATGCAAGAAGCCGTACCGGAAGGTACGGGCGGCATGTCTGCCATTATCGGTCTGGATGATGCTTCCATTGCCAAAGCCTGTGAAGAGTCCGCACAAGGTCAGGTTGTTTCTCCGGTGAACTACAACTCGCCGGGCCAGGTGGTTATCGCGGGTCATAAAGAAGCAGTTGATCGTGCCGGTGCTGCCTGTAAAGCTGCTGGCGCGAAACGCGCGCTGCCGCTGCCGGTGAGCGTGCCGTCTCACTGCGCGTTGATGAAACCTGCTGCAGATAAACTGGCAGTGGAGTTGGAAAAAATTACGTTCAGTGCACCGCAGGTTCCGGTTGTTAACAACGTTGATGTGAAATGCGAGACCTCGCCAGAAGCGATCCGTCACGCGCTGGTACGTCAACTGTACAGCCCGGTGCAATGGACCAAAAGCGTTGAATTTATGGCATCACAGGGCGTTGAGCACCTGTATGAAGTTGGCCCGGGCAAAGTCCTTACCGGTCTGACAAAACGTATTGTTGACACCCTGACAGCGTCTGCGCTTAATGAGCCGGCCGCAGTGTCAGAGGCACTTGCGCAATAAAAGAGGAAAACCATGAGTTTTGAAGGAAAAGTCGCGCTGGTTACTGGCGCGAGCCGTGGCATTGGCCGCGCAATCGCAGAAACCCTTGTTGCTCGTGGCGCGAAGGTAATCGGTACAGCAACCAGCGAAAATGGCGCTCAGGCTATTAGCGATTATTTAGGTGCGAATGGTAAAGGTCTGATGTTGAATGTGACCGATCCTGCATCTATTGAATCTGTGCTGGAAAACATTCGTACCGAGTTTGGCGAAGTGGATATCCTGGTCAATAATGCCGGTATCACTCGCGATAACCTGTTAATGCGTATGAAAGATGACGAGTGGAACGATATTATCGAAACCAACCTGTCATCTGTTTTCCGTCTGTCAAAAGCGGTGATGCGCGCTATGATGAAAAAGCGTCATGGTCGTATCATCACTATCGGTTCTGTGGTTGGTACCATGGGAAATGCTGGTCAGGCTAACTACGCTGCGGCGAAGGCGGGTCTGATCGGTTTCAGTAAATCGCTGGCGCGAGAAATCGCATCACGCGGGATTACTGTGAACGTTGTTGCTCCGGGCTTTATTGAAACGGACATGACGCGTGCGCTGACCGAAGATCAGCGTGCGGGTATTCTGGCGCAAGTTCCAGCGGGTCGCCTTGGCGGTGCTCAGGAAATCGCCAGTGCGGTTGCATTTTTAGCCTCTGACGAAGCGGGTTACATCACTGGTGAGACCCTGCACGTCAATGGCGGAATGTATATGGTTTAACCACGATTAAAATTATTTGCGTTATTAGGGTGAAAGGCCTCAAAATAGCGTAAAATCGTGGTACGAACTGCCGGGATTTAGTTGCAAATTTTTCAACATTTTATACACTACGAAAACCATCGCGAAAGCGAGTTTTGATAGGAAATTTAAGAGTATGAGCACTATCGAAGAACGCGTTAAGAAAATTATCGGCGAACAGCTGGGCGTTAAGCAGGAAGAAGTTACCAACAATGCTTCCTTCGTTGAAGACCTGGGCGCTGATTCTCTTGACACCGTTGAGCTGGTAATGGCTCTGGAAGAAGAGTTTGATACTGAGATTCCGGACGAAGAAGCTGAGAAAATCACCACCGTTCAGGCTGCCATTGATTACATCAACGGTCACCAGGCGTAAGTGAACATCTCCAGGCGGTCATTCGACCGCCTGAGTTTTATCTTTTATCCCCCGAATCTTAATCTTTTTTCCCTCCCTGGAGGACAACCGTGTCTAAGCGTCGTGTAGTTGTGACCGGACTTGGCATGTTGTCTCCTGTCGGCAATACCGTAGAGTCTACCTGGAAAGCTCTCCTTGCCGGTCAGAGTGGCATCAGCCTGATCGACCATTTCGATACTAGCGCCTATGCAACGAAATTTGCTGGCTTAGTAAAGGATTTTAACTGTGACGACATTATCTCGCGCAAAGAACAGCGCAAGATGGATGCCTTCATTCAATATGGAATTGTCGCTGGCGTTCAGGCCATGCAGGATTCTGGCCTTGAAGTGACGGAAGAGAATGCGACCCGCATCGGTGCTGCTATTGGTTCCGGTATTGGCGGTCTCGGTCTGATTGAGGAAAACCACAGTTCTTTAGTGAACGGTGGCCCGCGTAAAATCAGCCCGTTCTTTGTTCCTTCAACGATTGTTAATATGGTGGCCGGTCACCTGACCATCATGTTCGGCCTTCGCGGCCCAAGTATTTCGATTGCCACGGCGTGTACGTCTGGTGTGCACAATATCGGCCATGCTGCGCGTATGATCGCGTATGGCGATGCTGATGCAATGCTGGCCGGCGGCGCAGAAAAAGCCAGTACCCCGCTGGGTGTCGGTGGCTTTGGTGCGGCACGTGCGCTTTCAACGCGGAACGATAATCCTCAGGCAGCAAGCCGCCCGTGGGACCAGGACCGTGATGGTTTTGTTCTGGGCGACGGCGCAGGCATTATCATGCTTGAAGAGTATGAGCATGCGAAAAAACGCGGCGCGAAAATTTATGCGGAAATCGTTGGTTTCGGCATGAGCAGCGACGCTTATCACATGACCTCTCCGCCGGAAAACGGTGCGGGTGCTGCTGACGCGATGGTCAATGCCATCCGTGATGCAGGCCTTGAACCTGGCCAGATCGGCTATGTTAACGCCCACGGGACCTCAACCCCGGCAGGCGACAAGGCCGAAGCACAGGCGGTAAAATCCGTGTTTGGTGATGCAGCAAGCCGTATTATGGTCAGTTCCACCAAATCCATGACCGGTCACCTGCTGGGTGCTGCGGGTGCGGTAGAGTCTATTTACTCTATCCTTGCACTGCGCGACCAGGCCGTGCCGCCGACCATCAACCTGGATAATCCTTCTGAGGGTTGTGACCTGGATTTCGTCCCGCACGAAGCCCGTCAGGTGAGTGGTCTGGAGTACACGTTGTGTAACTCCTTTGGCTTTGGTGGTACCAACGGCTCTCTGATCTTCAAAAAGGTCTGAGCGTAGCGCGGTTTGTTACCCACCATGCCTGTAAAAAGGTCCGCAATGCGGGCCTTTTTTATTGTGCACAGAAAACCCCCAGCTAGGCTGGGGGTTCCGGAAAGCTTTCAGCTTTAAGCCAGTTATCAAAACCCCTTT
>NZ_CBFFRL010000023.1:0-37662 GCF_965644215.1 Phytobacter sp. V69 | reverse complement strand
ACGGCCTCATTTCTCGCTGCCGTCCAGATCAGATGCATCGCTCTCTGGGCTAAAATCTTGTGACGACACTATCTAGTACATATTGCCTGTGGCAAAACGTCGTGGGGAAATTGAATAACAAGAAATAATATTACCCTGCGAATGAAATGATATTATTTGTTTATTCGCCCAATATTATTCTAATTTATTGGGCAATTAACCAAAAACAAGACAAAAGGATTCACCATGCTTACTATGTTCGGTATCAATAATTGCGACACCATCAAAAAAGCCCGCCGCTGGCTGGAAGAACATCAGATCGATTATCGCTTTCACGACTACCGTGCAGATGGCCTCGATGCGGATTTATTACACACCTTTATTAGCGAACTGGGCTGGGAAGCGCTGCTGAATACCCGGGGTACCACCTGGCGTAAACTGGACGAATCGCTGCGCACGACCATTAATAACGCAGATGCCGCAGCCGCACTGATGTTAGAAATGCCGGCAATTATAAAACGCCCATTGCTCTGGACGCCCGGTAAGCCTATGCTGCTGGGTTTCAATGAATCCAGTTATGAGAAGTTTATCAACGAGGTGTAGTTTATGTCGTGCCCGGTTATTGAGCTGACGCAACAGCTTATTCGTCGCCCTTCTTTAAGCCCCGATGATGCAGGGTGCCAGGCGTTAATGATCGAACGTCTGCGTGCTATCGGTTTTACCATTGAGCCGATGGATTTTGGCGACACTCAGAATTTCTGGGCATGGCGTGGACAGGGTGAAACGCTGGCCTTCGCCGGACACACTGACGTTGTGCCTTCCGGCGATGCCGACCGCTGGATTAACCCACCGTTTGAACCGACCATTCGCGATGGCATGCTGTTTGGTCGCGGCGCGGCTGACATGAAAGGCTCACTGGCGGCAATGGTTGTCGCCGCTGAGCGTTTTGTCGCGACGCACCCGAAACACAAAGGCCGCCTGGCGTTTCTGATCACCTCTGACGAAGAAGCCAGCGCTGCAAACGGCACGGTAAAAGTGGTGGAAGCCTTAATGGCGCGTAACGAGCGCCTGGACTACTGCCTGGTGGGCGAGCCGTCCAGCACCGAAGTGGTGGGCGACGTGGTTAAAAATGGCCGCCGCGGTTCGCTGACCTGCAACTTAACCATTCACGGCGTGCAGGGCCATGTTGCTTATCCGCACCTGGCCGATAACCCGGTCCACCGCGCAGCGCCGATGCTCAACGATCTGGTGGCGATCGAGTGGGATCAGGGCAATGAATATTTCCCACCGACCAGCATGCAGGTCGCCAACATTCAGGCGGGCACTGGCAGCAACAACGTGATCCCGGGCGATCTGTACGTGCAGTTCAATTTCCGCTTCAGTACGGAACTGACCGATGAAATGATCAAAGCACGGGTGGCTGCACTAATGGAAAAACATCAGCTGCGCTACACCATTGACTGGTGGCTCTCCGGTCAGCCGTTCCTCACCGGGCGCGGCAAGCTGGTAGATGCGGTGGTCAACGCCGTTGAGCACTATAATGAAATTAAACCGCAGCTGTTAACCACAGGCGGCACGTCGGATGGACGCTTTATCGCGCGTATGGGCGCGCAGGTCGTGGAACTGGGGCCGGTTAACGCCACCATTCATAAAATCAATGAATGTGTGAACGCTGCCGATTTACAGCTGCTCGCCCGCATGTATCAACGCATTATGGAACAACTCATCGCCTGACGGGGAGGAACGCATGGAATGGTTCGCGAAATACTGGTGGATTCTGGTGCTGGTTTTTTTACTCGGCGTACTGCTGAACGTGATCAAAGACCTTAAGCGTGTCGATCACAAAAAGTTTCTGGCCAACAAACCCGACTTGCCACCGCATCGTGATTTTAACGATAAGTGGGATGATGAGGACGACTGGCCGAAGAAAGACCAGAAGAAGTAATCCTGCCTGACATGCCCGGCCGCATGGCGCGCCGGGCACGCTTCGTACTAAATCAATTCAATAATATCGTCATCGTGCGGTTTACCGCCGCTCAGCGCTTCATCAAAGTAGTGCTTCGGAACAGTATGACTCAGGTGATCGAGGGCGAATTGCAAACTGCGCTCGTCAATCGCGTGGCCTAAATCCTCCACGATATCCAGGGTCACATCGCCACCAGCACGCAGCAACGCTTCCTGAGCCGCCACCGCATGGGCCAAATCAATCACCCGGTCCTCACCACCGTGAATCAGGTGGATGGTAGATGTCGTCGATGCCGTTTTCGACAGGCTGGCGTAGCGACCGTTGAAGGCAATCACGCGGGAGGCCAAATCAGGCTGCGCTTTCACCCCTTCCAGCGCCATGATGGAGCCTTGCGAGAAACCAATCAGCGCGGTGGCCAGCGCGTTAACGCCGCTTTTCTGCTGCCAGTAGCGCACCGTTTCAATGAATACCGGCATGATGGCATCAATACGTGCCTGGCGATTTTCTTCGGTCACGCCCTGCACAGAGAACCACTGACGCCCGGTCGGGCCGCAGGGTTCTACGCCCCCGACGCTAACAATCATCGCCTCCGGAAACAGCGGCGCAAAATAGCTGCCGATCTGCCCCATATTGGCCGGGTTATCGCCAACGCCATGAAAGAACAGCAATAATTGTTTCGCGGCGTTTTCCGGTTGTTGAACAACAAAATAGTCATGTTTCATGGCGGTCTCCTTAATTCGTTGACTGCAGTTTACGCCGGGGAGGAATAATCACCATGCCATTTAACTGAATGAGTTAGTTAAAAAAATTGCAGTTGCTGCACGCGCTCTTTCATCAAAATTGTGCGTTCAGCGTCGAGTAAGGACAATGCCGATGCGGCCTCCTGGCGCTGCGTTGCAAGTAACGCTTTACGCCCGGAAAGCGCCAGTGCGCGGCAGATATCCGCCTCATTGCGCTTCGCATTGAGCTGCATCCGCAATGCGCTGAGAGGGGCATCGACCTGCATCAGCAGGCGTTGCAATGCCCCTGTTGCCGCAGACAGCGGGCGATGGGCAAAGGCAAATCCGGACAATTCCTGCCAGTCATCATCATTAAGGGTAGTCTCTGGATTAAGAGTCAGGGGCAACGTTTCCCCTTTCCAGGCATCAAGCCAGGGTAAATCCCGCACCAGCCTGCGCTGCTCATTGTCGGCCAGCGCCTGCCCTGCATCCGTCAGCGGCAGTATCGCCATCGCGGTATAGCAGCCACTGCTCGCCTCCCGGTGGCTACCGAGCCGGGCCAGATGGAACCCGCATCGCTGCCAGAAACGCCACAGCTCTGCCGTATAACCGAAACTGACAGAGAGATAATCGCAACCTGCCACATGCTTACGCGCATGTGCAATTAACGCCTGCCCCAGCCCTTCCCGCTGGCGAGACGGATGCACTGCAATGCGACTGACGCGTAAACCGCGCAGCGTGGCGGCAAGCGGGCTGCCGCCGTGAGCCGCCAGCGACTGCGCCACCAGATTACCGCGAGGACGGCGAAATCCCGCCCAGACCGCCTGGCTTAGCCCGGCGGACAATCCCCCCTCTTCCACCAGCCAGAGTGCTGCCAGTAGCGCATCAGGGGTTTTCGTCAGCCAGAAGTGCTGCCCCGGCGCGTCCATCATGCGGCGCAAATCCAGCGGAGAGGTACGGTAATGGGCGCTGGCAAGCAACCGATAAAGTGCGGCGGGAAGCGCCGGTTGTGTGGACCACGCGCTTTGCTCAAGCGAAAGCATTGTCATCTCGCCCGCAGGCTTCGCCGGCGCCGACGTATCGTCAAACAACAATACCGAACTGATAAACGCTTCCAGCGGGCAGCCTTCTGCCCAGCGTAAAGGCGTATGCAACTGGCGATGTATGAGATGCGGAAAACCGGCGCAGAATTTCAGTAAGAAGCCCTGCCCGGTCCCTTCGTAGCCCTGCACCGTGGTGGTCAGCAGGATGTAACGAAACGCCGACACGAGGGTCGTCAGCAATGGCCCCGGAATGGCCGCCGCCTCATCAACGATGAGCCAGTCCGACAACGGCTCCCCCTGCGCAACGCGCGCCAGTAATGCATCCGGAGCGACAAAATCGATCTCCCCGGCATAGTGGGCAAGCACATTCGTTGCAGCGCGAGCTGGCGCAGTCACCGTGGCCGTCGTTGCCAGACGCGCGATATGCATGCCCGCCAGCGCCGATTTGCCTCGCCCGCGCGGTGCCGTCACCACCATAACGCCAGGCAGCATGTCGGCAAGTTCAGCCAGAATCGAATACTGTTCCCGTTCGGGCCCGCCAGTCGCGGCGTGCCATGCAGGCCGCGAAGAAAAAGAAGGAAGATTAAAGGGGTGTGAGGGCGAGCAGAGAATGACGTTTTCGTCTTGCTGCAGCGCCCGACAAAAGTGTTCGACAAACCGCGGTGTAGCAATGGGCTCTGCGGTATCGCTCCAGCGACCGCTGTCGTTATCGGGCCGCTGCGCCCACTCGGTAAGCGGTGGCGTCAGCAGGACCAGAAAGCTGCCGGGTTTTAACGTGCCACTTAGCGCCGCCAGCGCGGCGACATCAAAGCCATATCGCGCATCCAGCACCGCGTGGGTGAATTCGCGGCCCAGTAGCGTAGTGAGCGCACGCGGCGCGCAGTGCTGCGGCCAGTCCGTTGATTCGCCGACCCACAGCCAGTCGCCGTGCAATGCGGCGCGAAGGGAGTTAACCTGCGACAAGCATTCGTCAGCCTCGCCCGCGATAACCAACAAACGACGGATACCTTCCCGCGCCATCTGCGCGCTCACGACATCTAACGACATTCACGCATCCCTGAGTTTAGGCATTAAATCTTACCGCTAAAGGTATCGCACTGGGCCGGATCACCGCTGTCCATCCCGCGTTTGAACCAGTTATAGCGCTGCGCGGAGGTGCCGTGTGTGAAGGTATCGGGGGTGACAACGCCCTGGCTTCGTTTCTGCAGACGATCGTCACCGATCGCCGTGGCCGCATTCAGTGCTTCTTCGAGATCGCCCGCCTCCAGCACGCCCTGTTGCTGCATGCTGTGCCCCCAAACGCCCGCATAACAATCGGCCTGCAGTTCCAGACGAACCGACAACGCATTAATTTCGGTTTGAGATGCGTTTTGCTGGAGCCGACGAACTTTAGCCTCGGTACCGAGTAAATTTTGCACGTGATGACCGACTTCATGTGCAATAACGTAGCCCTGGGCAAAATCACCGTCCGCCCCCAGCTTGTGCTTCATGTCGTCATAGAAGGAGAGGTCAATGTAGACCTTGCTGTCTGCCGGGCAGTAGAACGGCCCCATAATGGATTGCCCGGTGCCGCAGCCTGTCGAAATTCGGTTACGGTACATCACCAGCTTAGGTTGCTGATAATGGCGACCCATTTTCTCAAAAATCTGTCCCCAGGTGTCTTCGGTGGTGGCGAAAATAACGCTGGTAAATTTTGCCGCTTCATCTTCCTGTGGGCTAATCGAGCGCTGCTGAGAACTGCTGTTGTTGACCTGTTCGCCGGTAATCAGCCCCGTGAGGTCCACACCGTAGTAGCTGGCGACAATGACCACCAGCAGAATAATGCCGCCCTTGCCGCCCGGCAGTCGGAATCCAGGACCGCGAATAACAGGTCCGCCCGATTCATCGCGCCGGTCTTCAACATTGTTACTTTCACGACGCCCTTGCCAGCGCATACCCACCTCAGTCTCTAACGTAATAAGAGTGATCGTAGGCGGTTACGGGGAGGATTACCATAAGAAAAAAGAGGCAGGAAACCAGAGGATGCGCGCACCCTCTGGTCTGGAGGACGTTGATGCTTAGTCCAGTTTTACACCCAGACGGTGGGCAACGGCTTCGTACGCTTCGATCACGCCACCCAGGCTCTGACGGAAACGGTCTTTGTCCATTTTGGCCATCGTTTCTTTATCCCACAGACGGCTGCCGTCCGGAGAGAACTCATCGCCCAGCACCACTTCGCCTTTGAACAGACCAAATTCCAGTTTGAAGTCGACCAGGATCAGACCTGCGTCATCAAACAGTTTTTTCAGCACATCGTTCGCTTTGTAAGTGAGCTCTTTCATGCGCGCCAGATTTTCTTTGTTCACCCAGCCAAAGGTTTCGCAGTAGGAGTCGTTGATCATCGGGTCATGCATGGCATCGTTTTTCAGGAACAGATCGAACAACGGCGGGTTCAGCTCAATGCCTTCTTCCACACCTAAACGTTTTACCAGCGAACCCGCAGCACGGTTACGCACCACACACTCTACCGGTACCATGTCCAGTTTTTTCACCAGGCATTCGGTATCGGACAACAACGCTTCCATCTGAGTCGGGATACCCGCTTCTGCCAGTTTGCTCATAATGAAATGGTTGAATTTGTTGTTAACCATACCTTTACGCTCGAACTGCTCAATACGCGCGCCGTCCCCTGCTGACGTATCATTGCGGAATTCGAGCACCAACAGGTCCGGGTTTTCCGTGCTGTATACGGTCTTCGCTTTGCCACGATACAACTCAGCTTGCTTTTGCATCTTTGTCACTCCAGGTGTGATGATTTAACTAAAAAAGCTATTTTACACCGACGCACACGTTTGCGTCAGCCAAATAAAAAAAGGCCGGAATTTTCCGGCCCTTATGATTACTTGTTAAAGGCGGCCTCAAACGCTGCCACCAGGGCGTCGTTTTGCGACTGCGTTAACGTATGACCTTTCGGGTCGATAAACTGGAGGCTACTGCGGTTGTCTAAATCACCGACCTGCAGTTTATAGTCGCCAGAAGACAGACCTGGGTCACGCGCGCCCAGATCGCGCCATGCGCTATCGGACAACGGTTTGTAGGTGACCGCAATGCTACCGGTAGAACGGGTGCTGTCGGTCACTTTCATGCCCACTTTTTCCAGCACTGTCGGCAGACGCTGCCACACCACGTTGAACGGACCACGTACCACCAGCATCGGCAGACCGGTATCATCCGCGCCGCTCTGAACATCAAACGACTTCACGCTGCGGTTTTCTGCGGCGGTCTGTGCGTCGGTTGCTGTTTTATCCAGGCTCTGGGAGATAACGTTCAGCATTTCGGTGCTGTAGCGCTGTAAGGATGCGCTGTCTGCAACGGGCTTGCCAGCCTGCTCCAGGTTCACGAGCTTAACGGTCACCGCCTGCTGATAGCCCTGCGGTTTTACCGAGATTTGATAACGACCACGATACTGCTGATCTTCATCGAGGCGATTCCAGTCAACCCAGTCAGTCGTTAACGTCTGGCTGGCATCGTCACGCTTCGCGATGGCGTAGTTTTTCGCCTGGATAATGCTGACAACCTGCGGCCACAGGTTTGTGTTGCGGCCATTTTCGACCAGCAGCGTTGCCGTATCGCCAGTAAACTGAGTGCGCGCACCCGTTACCAGAGCCAGCGGCTGTGCCGGCGGACGAATATCCAGCGCTTTACCCACCGCACCATTACCGCTGGTGACAGGAATGTTGTATTCGCCATTCTGCACCGGCAGGATCATGCCAGCAGGCGCATGAAGTTCCGCAAGCGGTGCGGCATCCAGATAGGATTCGTCACCACTGACCTGACGTTTGTAGCGTGAATCCGAACTGCAGGCAGCGAGTAACATAACCAATGAAACTCCCGCTACCTTCGCCAGGCGCGACTTCTGTACTGAGTAAGCCATCAAATCTCCCTAAACTTTACAGCAATCCGGCATGCTTAAGCGCGGAGCGAACCACTTCACGACCGTGATCGGTGATCGGTGTCATCGGCAGGCGCAGCGTGTCGGTTGCCACAAGCCCCAACTCCTTACATGCCCATTTAACCGGGATAGGATTGGGTTCGACAAATAGTTTGTTGTGTAATGGCATCAGACGTTTGTTGATCAAACGCGCTTCAGCAAAATGCCCTTCCGCTGCCAGTCTGCACATATCGGCCATATCACGCGCCGCCACGTTCGTGGTGACGGAGATAACGCCATTACCGCCAAGTTGCATAAAGTCCATTGCGGTTGCATCGTCGCCGCTGAGCAGGATGAAGTCATCTGAAACCAGCTCTTTGATCTGATGAACGCGACTTAAGTTCCCGGTGGCTTCTTTAATACCGATAATATTTTTAATTTTCGCCAGACGACCCACTGTTTCAGGCAGGAGATCACATCCTGTACGCGACGGCACATTATACAGAATTTGTGGCAGATCGGTGTGTTCGGCGATGGCTTTGAAGTGCTGGAACAGCCCTTCTTGCGTCGGACGGTTGTAGTAAGGGGTTACGCTCAGACAACCAACAACACCGCTGTCGTTAAAACGTTGGGTCAGACTGATGGCCTCGGCGGTGGCATTCGCTCCCGTACCGGCGATAACCGGAATACGTCCGTCCGCCAGTTCAAGCGTCATCAACACCACCTCGCCGTGTTCTTCGTGGCTGAGCGTGGCGGATTCACCCGTCGTTCCTACAGAAACAATCGCCGATGTTCCATTGGCGACATGGTAATCAATCAGTTTTTTAAGGCTTGGCCGACAGACTTTACCGTTATCATCCATTGGCGTGACAAGCGCGACTATACTTCCCGTGAACATGGGCCATCCTCTGTGCAAACAAGAATCTCAATGTTACGTGTGGTGCTGTAATAAAAGCAAGCGACCTGAGGGGCTTCCAGCGGTTGTATGCCGGTTTTTTTTATGCTTTCCTTATGATTATCTCAGGTTTGACAGGAAGCACAGGTTTGACTGCCTCATCACAACATTTTCTGGTTATCACTGCACTGGGTGCCGACAGGCCGGGTATCGTTAATACCATCACTCGCCACGTCAGCAGTTGCGGTTGCAATATTGAAGACAGTCGTCTGGCCATGCTGGGGGAAGAGTTCACGTTTATTATGCTGCTCTCCGGTTCGTGGAACGCCATTACGCTGATTGAATCAACATTGCCGCTTAAGGGTGCGGAGCTGGATTTGCTGATCGTGATGAAGCGCACCGTCGCGCGCCCTCGCCCTGCTTTACCTGCCACCGTCTGGGTTCAGGTTGAAGTGCCTGACTCGCCGCATCTGATTGAGCGTTTTACCGCTTTGTTCGACACCTTTCAGATGAATATCGCTGAGCTGGTCTCCCGCACACAACCGGGCGAAGCCACCAGGGCCGCGCAGCTTTTTATCCAAATAACCGCTCACAGTCCTGCGTCGCAGGACGCATCAAATATTGACCAGGCATTTAAAGCCCTATGTACAGAATTGAATGCGCAAGGCAGTATAAACGTGGTCAACTATTCACAGCATGATGAACAGGATGGAGTTAAGTAATGAATCCACTGAAAGCCGGTGATATCGCACCGAAATTTAGCTTGCCGGATCAAGACGGAGAACAAGTAAATTTGGCCGACTTCCAGGGACAGCGTGTTCTGGTGTATTTCTACCCGAAAGCGATGACGCCAGGCTGTACCGTACAGGCATGCGGCCTGCGCGATAACATGGATGATTTAAAGAAAGCGGGCGTTGAGGTGTTAGGTATCAGCACGGACAAACCGGAAAAACTTTCCCGTTTCGCCGAAAAAGAGTTGCTGAACTTTACGCTGCTGTCCGATGAAGATCACCAGATTTGCGAGCAGTTTGGCGTCTGGGGTGAGAAGTCCTTTATGGGCAAAACTTACGACGGCATTCACCGCATTAGCTTCCTTGTCGACGCGGATGGCAAAGTCGAGCATGTTTTTGATGATTTCAAAACCAGCAATCATCACGACATCGTGCTCAACTGGCTGAAAGAGAACGCCTAAACGTCCTCAGAATGCGTCACTGTTATTCCGGGCGTCCTGCCTAAGGCCGCCCTTATTTCCTGCATCTCGCGTTTTCCCTTCCCCGGCAATTATTTGAAGCTGATCACACTTTTCCATTTATCTCGACACTAGTGCCGACAGCGGTTACTTCTCGTTCAGCCCTGACCATCACTTTTGTTTGCCCGTCACCACAAAACACCTCAATCAACTGATAAATAAAGATTTTAATACCTGGCATGACTTGTGCTTAAGAAGGCTCAACGATTTTCTCGCTTTCTTCTCAAGGAGCCGACATGAACCGCTTTGTGATTGCAAATCCCGAGTGGTGTATAGGATGCAATACCTGCCTTGCCGCGTGTTCGGATGTTCATAAAATTGAAGGGTTGCAGTATCACCCACGATTAACGCTGGTTAAAACGGACAGCAAAACCGCGCCGGTCATGTGCCGACACTGTGACGATGCCCCCTGTAAACAGGTTTGCCCGGTGAACGCGATTTCCTTCAAGGATGACGCGGTCTATCTCAACGAAACGCTCTGCATCGGCTGCAAACTCTGTGGTCTGGTCTGCCCGTTCGGTGCGATTACCCCGTCAGGAAGCCGTCCGGTCAACATTCCTGCACGCTACGAAAACTACGTACCGGAAGAACAGCTCCGGGATGTCCCCGCCAGCCCGCAAACCATGCACCCGTTTCTACGCTGGAACGCGGGTGTACAGACCATCGCCGTCAAATGCGACCTCTGTCACTTCCTGCCGGAAGGCCCCGCCTGCGTCAGATCCTGTCCGACACACGCGCTGCATCTGGTGCAGGAAGACGCACTCAATAAACAGCTGAAAGCACGCAGGCTGCTGGCCGCGCTGAATACGACGGACATGACCTTCGACTCTTCTTCACCCACGCCGGAGCAACGCTAATGGATGCCCTGCAATTATTGATGTGGTCAATCTTGATATATGTCGCGGGCGGCGTTGCCTCACTGTTGCTGTCCCGTCAGGAAGAGCTGGCGATTAAGGTCGCGGGTCTGTCGGCGATGGCGGGTGGGTTACTCGGTCTGGCAAGCGCCGTTACCGCGCTAACGGCTGGAGAAACGCTGCACTGGCAGGCCATCGGCCCCTTCACGTTTGCCCACTTTATCGTGCGGATGGACAGCCTCGCCGCCTTTATGGTGCTGGTGATTTCTCTGCTGGTGACCGTCTGCGGCCTCTATTCGCTTTCCTACGTGCGCGAGTATGTTGGCAAAGGTGTCGGCGCGATGGGGTTCTTTATGAACCTGTTCATTGCGTCGATGGTGGGTCTGGTGGTGATGGACAACGCGTTCTGGTTCATCGTGCTGTTTGAAATGATGTCACTGGCCTCCTGGTTTTTGGTCATCACCGATCAGGACGACGAATCCATTCACGCGGGCCTGCTCTACTTCTTTATTGCCCACGCTGGTTCGGTGCTGATCATGGTCGCCTTCTTCCTGATGTGGCGGCAGAGCGGCAGCCTGGATTTCGCCAGTTTCCGTGAATTGTCACTGTCACCGGGCGTGGCTTCGGCGGTTTTCCTGCTGGCATTTTTCGGTTTTGGAGCCAAAGCGGGGATGCTGCCATTACACAGTTGGCTGCCGCGTGCGCACCCGGCCGCACCGTCACATGCGTCGGCATTAATGTCGGGCGTGATGGTCAAAATCGGTATCTTCGGGATCATCAAAGTTGCTATCGACCTGCTCGGGCACAGCGGTATTCCGCTGTGGTGGGGCGTGGTGGTGCTGGCCTTTGGTGCGGTGTCGTCGGTACTTGGTGTGCTCTACGCGCTGGCAGAGCATGACATCAAACGCCTGCTCGCCTGGCACACGGTGGAGAATATCGGCATCATTTTGATGGGCGTCGGCGTCGGCATGGCGGGCATTGCGCTCAACCATCCGGTGATTGCCGCTGTCGGTTTGCTCGGTGCGCTGTTCCACCTGCTCAACCACGCGCTGTTTAAAGGGCTGCTGTTCCTCGGCGCCGGGGCGATTATCTTCCGCCTGCATACCCGTGATATGGAAAAAATGGGCGCGCTGGCCAAACGGATGCCGTGGACCGCAGGCGCGTTCCTGGTTGGCTGTCTGGCGATTTCCGCTATGCCGCCGCTCAATGGCTTTATCAGTGAATGGTATACCTACCAGTCGCTGTTCTCCCTCACCCGCGTGGACGCCATTATTCCTCGACTGGCTGGCCCTATCGCCATCGTCATGCTGGCAATCACCGGCGCGCTGGCGGCGATGTGTTTCGTCAAAGTCTATGGCGTGAGTTTCTGCGGTAACGCCCGCAGCGAAAAAGCTGACCACGCCCGGGAAGTGCCCTGGCCGATGGTGGCTGCCATGTGCCTGCTGGCGCTGTTTTGCGTACTGGCTGGCGTCGGGGCCAACGTCGTTGCGCCACACCTGCTGCTGATTGCCCAGTCACTTTCCTCCCATGAAACCCTGGCCGTGGCGCAGGGCGCAACCCTGATGCCAGGCGACGCACAGCAGGCGGTGCTGACGCCATCGGTGGTCTTCCTGCTGCTTATCGCGATGCCCGTGCTGCCGGGTCTGTTCTGGTACATCAACCGTCACACTCGCGGCAACTTCCGTCGCACTGGCGATGCCTGGGCATGCGGTTATGCCTGGGAAAAAGGCATGGCACCGTCTGCCGGCAGCTTTACGCAGCCCCTGCGCGTAGTGTTTGGCCCGCTTTATCGCATGCGTAAACAGCTCGATCCCGCCCTGCCGCTACAGCGCAGCCTGGGCGGGGTGACGGTCGCCGCGACCCGCACCGAGCCGTTCTGGGACGACAAAATCATCCTGCCGCTGGTCGGGATAACCAGACGCATTGCCCGTGCGGTGCAGTATCTGCAAAGCGGCGATTTTCGTCTCTATTGCCTGTATGTGATCGCAGCACTGGTTGTCCTGCTGCTGACTATCGCCGTCTGAGGAGGGAGAGAAGATGATACAACCAACCCCTGACTGGTCACTGGGTCTGTTTGCCCTCTGCCAGGCGGCGTTTCTGCTGGCGTTAACGCCGCTGTTTACCGGGATCTCCCGGCAGATTCGCGCACGGATGCACTCCCGCCAGGGTCCGGGCGTCTTACAGGACTACCGGGATCTGCAAAAACTGCTTAAACGCCAGGAAGTGGCGCCGGCCTCGTCCGGCATGATGTTTCGCGTCATGCCCTGGGTGTTGCTCAGCAGCATGCTGGTGGTGGCAATGACATTACCACTGTTTGTGCGCACCTCGCCTTTCGCCGGGGCCGGTGACCTGATCACCCTGATTTATCTGTTCGCCTTATTCCGCTTCTTCTTTGCGCTCTCCGGCCTCGATACCGGCAGTCCGTTTTCCGGGATTGGTGCCAGCCGCGAACTGACGCTCGGCATTCTGGTGGAACCAATGCTGATCCTGTCGCTGCTGGTGCTGGCGCTGCTGGCCGGGTCGACCAACATCGGCGCTATCAGCACCACGCTGGCGGCAGGCTGGGCCTCTCCGGTTGCTACCCTGCTGGCGATGCTCGCCTGTGGATTCGCCTGCTTTATTGAGATGGGCAAAATCCCCTTCGACGTCGCGGAAGCAGAACAAGAACTACAGGAAGGGCCGCTGACCGAGTACTCCGGGGCGGGACTGGCGCTGGTGAAATGGGGAATCGGCCTGAAACAGGTGGTGATGGCCTCGCTGTTTCTGGCGCTCTTCTTCCCGTTCGGCAATGCCGGCTCGCTGACTATCGGGGCCATGTTGATCGCGCTGGTCATCACGATGGTCAAATTACTGGTGGTGTTTGTCCTTGCATCGGTGGTGGAAAACTCGCTTGCGCGCGGGCGGTTTTTACTGACGCACCACCTTACCTGGCTCGGCTTTAGTCTCGCCGCGCTGTCATATGTTCTTTGGTTAACCGGTCTGTAAGGAGCGCTGAATTACTATGGAAACACTTGCCCTGACGACCCTGCTTCTGCCGTTTATCGGCGCGCTGGTCGTCTCTCTGGCCCCCAGACAGACCGCCCCCATGCTGTCCACCGTGTTTGCGCTGCTGGCAACGATCGCCACGGTCGCACTGGCGGCGAGCTTTCATGCCGCAGGCGGCGAGGTCGTTGATATCCCGCTGCTGAGCGCAGGACAGATAGCATTGTTCGGCATGACGGTGGACAAAATCAGCACCCTGATTCTGTTTGTGGTGGTCTTCCTTGGCCTGCTGGTGGCGCTCTACTCCACGGGATATCTGACCCGTGGCAACAAGGAACACCCGCACGATGGCAGCAACCGCTACTATGCATTCCTGCTGATTTTTATCGGGGCCATGTCCGGCCTGGTGCTCTCGTCCACGCTGCTGGGTCAGTTGCTGTTCTTTGAAATCACCGGCGGCTGTTCCTGGGCGCTTATCAGCTACTACCAGTCCGAGAAATCCCAACGCTCGGCGATGAAAGCGCTGCTGATCACCCACGTCGGTTCGCTGGGGTTGTATTTGGCAGCAGCCACGCTGTTTCTGCAAACCGGCACCTTTGCGCTAAGCGCGATGAGCCAGTTAAACGGCAGCGCTGCGTTAATCGTCTACGGCGGGATCTTGTTTGCCGCCTGGGGGAAATCGGCACAACTGCCATTGCAGGCCTGGCTGCCGGATGCAATGGAAGCGCCAACCCCGGTCAGTGCGTACCTGCACGCCGCGTCGATGGTGAAAGTGGGCGTTTACATTTTTGCCCGCGCCATCTCCGAAGGCGGGCAGATTCCGCAGGTTATTGGCTGGGTCGGCGTCACCATGGCGACCATCACGATGGTGTACGGCTTTTTGATGTACCTGCCGCAAAAAGACATGAAGCGCCTGCTCGCCTGGTCGACCATTTCACAGCTGGCGTGGATTTTCCTCGCCCTGTCGATGTCGATTTTCGGTTCGAAAATGGCCTTCAACGCCGGGATTGTTTACATCTTTAACCACGCCTTCGCCAAAAGCTTGTTCTTCCTGGTGGCCGGGGCGCTCAGCTACAGCTGCGGCACGCGTATGCTACCGCGTCTGCACGGCGTGATGAGCACGCTGCCCATCGCCGGGATCGGCTTTTGCGTTGCGGCCCTCGCCATTACCGGTGTCCCACCGTTCAACGGTTTTTTCAGCAAGTTCCCCCTGTTTGCCGCCGGGTTCGCCCTCTCCGATCAGCACCCGATTCTGCTCGCGGTGATGATCCTGGCGCTGGTGGAATCGGTCGCCAGTTTCGGCTGGTTTATCTACTGGTTCGGGCGCGTGGTACCGGGTGAACCCAGCGAAGAGGTCGCGCAGGCGGCACCGCTGCCTTATGCCATGAAACTGGTGCTGGTGATTCTGGTGGTGATGTCGCTGTTCTCAAGCGTGATTGCCGCAGCGTGGATTGGATAAAGGGAGTCGAAGATGACTGGAACATTGATAGTTAACAATCTGGCGGGGCTGATGATGTTTACCTCGTTATTGGTCACCTGCGCCAGACGCTACACCGTCTCCTGTTGGTTGTACGCCCTGCAATCGCTGGTGCTGGTGTCGATATTTTTCACCCTGTCAGAACTGCTCGACGCCGAGCAGCTGCGGATGTGGTCCATCAGCGCCTTCTTCACCAAGGTTCTGCTGGTGCCGCTGATCATGGGCTACGCGTTTCGCAAAATGGCACCAGAGGGGCAAGGAGAACGTCTGTTTGGCCCGGCCGCGCTGGTACTGATGGCCGCGGGAATTGTGCTGCTGTGCTGGTTTGTAGTGCGTCCGGTGCAATTGCCGATGGTGGCGCAGCTTAAGCCCGCGCTGGCGGTGGCACTCGGCCACTTCCTGCTCGGGCTGCTGTGCATCATCAGTCAGCGCAACATTCTGCGCCAGGTGTTTGGCTACTGCCTGATGGAGAACGGTTCGCATCTGGTGCTGGCGCTGCTGGCATGGCGCGCGCCGGAGCTGGTGGAAATCGGCATCGCCACTGACGCTATTTTCGCGGTGATCGTAATGACCATACTGGCGCGGAAAATCTGGCGTACCCACGGCACGCTGGACGTTAATAACCTCACGGCGCTGAAAGGATAACAACATGAGTCACGCATTGATGTTCACCTTGTTGTTGCTCACGCCGCTGGTCATTTCCGCACTCTGTTTCCTGTGCCGCCTGCGCGGCGATGCCGCACGCGGTCTGGTTACCGCCGTGCATTTTGTCGGTATCACCGTACTGATGGTTGTGGCCCTGTGGACGGTCGCCGAGGCGGTCACCGAAGGTGAGATTTTCGCCGCCCATCGCTGGCTGCATATCGACAGCTTAAGTGGGCTGTTCCTGTCGCTCCTTGGGATCATCGGCTTTATCACCGGGTTGTACTCCATTGGCTATATGCGCCATGAAGTAGACCACGGGGAAATCACCGTCGGCACCCTGTGCAACTATTACGGCTTCTTCCATCTGTTTCTCTTCACCATGCTGCTGGTGGTCACCAGTAATAACCTGATTGTGATGTGGGCCGCCATTGAGGCCACCACGCTGAGCTCGGCGTTTCTGGTGGGGATTTACGGCCAGCGCTCTTCGCTGGAAGCCGCGTGGAAATACATCATCATCTGTACCGTGGGGGTTGCGTTTGGCCTGTTCGGTACGGTACTGGTGTATGCCAACGCCGCCAGCTTTATGGCCGAGCCTGACCACGCCATCTTCTGGACCGAAGTGCTTAAAGAGAGCAGTAAACTCGACCCAACGCTGATGGTGCTGGCCTTCGTGTTTGTGCTGATCGGTTTTGGTACCAAAACCGGGCTGTTCCCGATGCACGCCTGGCTGCCGGATGCCCACAGTGAAGCGCCAAGCCCGGTGAGTGCCCTGCTTTCGGCAGTACTGCTGAACTGCGCCCTGCTGGTGCTGATTCGCTACTACATCATCATCTGCCATGCCATTGGCAGCACCTTCCCCAATACCTTGCTGATGATCTTCGGCCTGCTTTCCGTGGCGGTGGCGGCGTTCTTTATCCTCGTCCAACAGGATATGAAACGTCTGCTCGCCTACTCGAGCGTGGAAAATATGGGGCTGGTGGCGGTGGCGCTCGGTATCGGCGGCCCGCTGGGTATTCTCGCCGCACTGCTGCACACGCTGAACCACAGCCTGGCCAAAACGCTGCTGTTCTGCGGCTCCGGCAACGTGCTGCTGAAATACGGCACCCGCAATCTGGACGTGGTGTGCGGCATGCTCAAAGTGATGCCGTTTACCGCCGTCCTGCTCGGCGGTGGCGCGCTGGCGCTGGGTGGGATGCCGCCTTTCAACATTTTCCTCAGTGAATTTATGACCGTCACCGCCGGGCTGGCGGCTGACCATCTGTTGGTCACCATCGTTCTGCTCTTGTTGCTGACCATTGTGCTCGGCGGACTGGTACGCATGGTCGCCAAAGCGCTGTTTGCCGCACCGCCTCAGGAAGTCGCCCACGGTGAGCTGGGCTGGCTTACCACGGTGCCGATGGTCATTTTGCTGGTGATGATGCTGGTGATGGGCACCCATATTCCGCAACCGGTAAGCAAAATGCTGGCAAATGCCTCTGCCATCGTGATGTCCGGTAATGAAGAACAATCAACACAATTTAGTTGGCTGTGGGCGTCGTTTGACACCACCGCCGCAACGGCCGCACAACCGCGCGCTCAGGGAGAGTTAAAGTGAGTTATTTAGACAGTGTTAATCACCAGGCCCCCCGTGGCATCGCCTGCCTTGCGGCACTCAGAGCGCAGTTCCCCGGTGCTGTTCTCGATGAAGAACGACAGACCTTCGAGCAGGTGACGATTACCGTCAAAACCAACCTGCTGCCGGACATCGTGCACTATCTCTACTACCAGCATGACGGCTGGCTGCCGGTGCTGTTCGGCAATGACGAACGGACCCTGAACGGCCACTATGCGGTCTATTACGCCCTTTCCATGGAAGGGGCAGACAAATGCTGGATCGTGGTGAAAGCGCTGGTCGATACCAATACCCGTGAGTTCCCGTCCGTTACACCGCGCGTACCAGCAGCCGTCTGGGGCGAGCGCGAAATCCGTGACATGTACGGACTGGTACCGGTCGGTTTGCCGGATCAGCGCCGCCTGGTGCTGCCGGACGACTGGCCGGACGATTTGCATCCGCTGCGTAAAGACACCATGGATTACCGTCTGCGCCCGGAGCCGACCACCGACACGGAGAACTATCCGTTTATCAATGACGGTGATAGCTCAGCGCGTATTGTGCCTATCGGCCCGCTACACATCACCTCGGACGAACCCGGTCACTTCCGCCTGTTTGTCGATGGCGAACGGATTGTCGATGCCGACTACCGCCTGTTCTACGTGCATCGTGGCATGGAAAAACTGGCGGAAACCCGTATGGGCTACAACGAAGTCACCTTCCTGTCAGACCGCGTCTGCGGGATTTGCGGCTTCGCCCACAGCGTGGCGTACACCACCTCGGTAGAAAATGCGCTGGGGATTGTGGTGCCACAGCGCGCCCACACCATTCGCTCGGTGCTGCTGGAAGTGGAACGCCTGCACAGCCATTTGCTTAACATCGGTCTTTCCAGCCACTTTGTCGGCTTCGATACTGGCTTTATGCAATTTTTCCGCATCCGCGAAAAATCGATGACCATGGCCGAACTGCTGACCGGCTCGCGTAAAACCTACGGTCTGAACCTGATTGGCGGCGTGCGCCGTGACATTCTGAAAGAGCAGCGCATCAAAACCATTCAACTGGTGAAAGAGATGCGTGCGGAAGTGATCCAACTGGTAGATATGCTGCTTTCCACACCGAACATGGCCCAGCGTACTCAGGGCGTCGGCATTCTTAATCGTCAGATTGCGCGTGACTACAGCCCGGTTGGCCCACTGATTCGCGGCAGCGGCTTTAACCGCGACCTGCGCTTTGACCATCCGTATGCCGACTACGGCAATCTGCCGAAAACCCTGTTCAGCTGGCCTGCCGGGGATGTGTTCTCCCGCGTGATGGTGCGTATCAAAGAGACGCTCGATTCCCTCTCCATGATCGAATTTGCCCTCGACAACATGCCGGATACCCCGCTGTTGACCGAAGGATTCAGCTATAAGCCGCATAAATTCGCCCTGGGCTACGTGGAAGCGCCGCGCGGTGAAGATGTGCACTGGAGCATGCTCGGCGATAACCAGAAACTGTTCCGCTGGCGCTGCCGTGCGGCGACCTACGCTAACTGGCCGGTGCTGCGCTATATGCTGCGCGGCAACACCGTTTCCGATGCGCCGTTGATTATCGGCAGTCTCGACCCCTGCTATTCGTGTACGGACCGCGTCACGCTGGTCGATGTGCGCAAGCGCAAATCCACGACCGTGCCGTACAAAGAGATCGAGCGTTACAGTATTGAACGTCGCAACTCGCCGCTGAGATAAGGAAGATACGATGCTTAAATTGTGGAAAACCATTATCAGGGCGGGCGAAGTCACGGTGAAATACCCGTTTGCGCCTCTGGACGTGTGCCCTGGATTTCGCGGTAAACCCGAGCTCACCCCCGAGCAGTGTATCGCCTGCGGCGCCTGTACCACCGCCTGCCCTGCCAACGCGCTGACGATGGAAACCCATCCGGATGACAACGCCCGCATCTGGCAGCTGTTTATTGGCCGCTGTATCTACTGCGGACGCTGTGAAGAGGTGTGCCCAACCCACGCCATTCGCCTGTCGGAAGACTTTGAGCTGGCGGTGACCCGCAAAGAAGACCTCTACGTGCGCGCCACCTTCCGCCTGCAACACTGCAGCGAGTGCCACGAACCCTTTGCGCCGGAAAAATCCGTCGCCCTTGCGGCCGATTTGCTGGCGCTTCATCAATCGAATCCGGCGCTGGTGGAAACACTGCGCGCCCAGGCAAATGTCTGCCCGGCATGCAAACGCCGGGCGGCTATCGAGCATCGCGGCAGCACCAACGTTCACTATCATCTTGAGGAGCAAGCATGAGTGCCGATTCCCTGACGTTAAAGCAGCATGTCAGTCAGCCCATAACGCTGGATGAGCAGGCGCAGAAACTCAAGCAGGTATTGCTTCGCGATATCCAACGTTCAGCCTACGTTTACCGCGTGGACTGTGGTGGCTGTAACGGTTGCGAAATTGAGATTTTCGCCGCCATTACCCCACTGTTCGACGCCGAACGCTTCGGCATTAAAGTGGTGGCCTCACCGCGCCACGCCGACATTCTGCTGTTTACCGGCGCGGTCACTCGCGCCATGCGTATGCCTGCCCTGCGTGCATGGCACTCCGCCCCTGACCACAAAATCGCTATTTCCTACGGCGCATGTGGCGTTGGCGGCGGTATTTTCCACGATCTCTACAGCGTCTGGGGCGGCAGCGACACCATCGTGCCCATCGACGTGTGGATCCCCGGCTGCCCACCCACGCCGGCCGCGACGATCCACGGTTTTGCCGTGGCGCTCGGCCTGCTGGAGCAGAAACTGCACGCCGAAGATCATCACCAGGCGGTAAATGAATCGGCAACCGTGCGCTGGCCCTCCGTGCCACTGGCGATGCGCGTCAATATCGAACGTCTGGCGCGTCGGCTGGCGGGTTATCGCCAGGGCCGTGAAATTGCCGATCGCTTCTTCGCACTGCTGAGCGAAGGCGACCCGCACGAGAGTGGATCGCGCATTAATGCCTGGCTGCAGCAGGCGGCCGACCCGCGTCTGGACACCATCGTGCAGCAACTGCGCGCGGAGATGGAGGGAAAACATGTCTGAGAGCGGCAGTAAAGTGATGTTCTGGTCGCTGCGACAGAAGTTCGTCGATGACAGCGTCAATATCGAGGAAAAGAGCCGTCAGGTCATGTACTACTCGCTGGCCATTGGCCACCACGTTGGGGTGATCGACTGCCTCAACGTGGTACTGGAATGCCCGCTTGCCGACTACGAGCGCTGGCTTACGATGCTGGAAGAGGAGGCCCGCAAGAAAATGCAGGGTCTGCTGACCTTTGGCGAAATCATTATCGATGCCAGCCACGTCAACAAGCTGGCGCCCGCGTTTGCCAAACTGGCAGAAGACGCCGATGAACCCTGGCGCGGCTGGAGTCAGCTCGTGCTGCAACAATTGCGGGATATCGCCGGTGAACCGGCCATTTATCTGATGGTCAGACGGCTGGATTAACCATTGTCGACATCAATAAAACGTCAATTCGTATGACAATTGGCTATACGTGAAGCGGGTAACACTACAAAAAAAGGGGATATAGTAGGATAATGCGTGGCCCGCTCACTTACCGAAGAACAATCATTTGATACTAAAAAACGGATAAGGAGGTCACATCATGTTGATTTATGGCTGTTTTTGTCTGCTTTTCTGCGCAATTGATTCTGGAAGGATGCAGTATCCATGATTTTACAGCATTTGCTGGAACAGAAAGATAAGGCGTCCGTCCTGCGGGCGTTCATCCCTCTACCGCCTCCGTTCAGTCCCATTCAGTTTGTTGAACTTCGCCTGAGTCATTCGCGATTCTACCGCTGTTTTGACGACGGAAGCGTGGAGTTCTGCACCAGCGAATACGCCGGTTCAATTAGCGACAGCTCAAAACAGATGATTTTGCTGGCCGGGGAAACCATGGCCGAACTGCGCTTTGTGCGTACCGATGGCGGCAAATTTTGCGACAAAGACAGCGCCATGTTCGCCTGGCTGGCACGCCTCGCCGCGCAGGCGCTGGAAGGCGACATCGAGCGCGATAAGCTGGAACAATCGGTCTCCCTGTTGCGCCAGGAGCTGGATCACGACCGGGTGCTGGTTGATATCACCAACTCGGTGCTGTCGCATCTTGATATTGATGACCTGGTGGCGGATGTCTCACGGGAAATCCATCGCTTCTTTGGTATGGATACGGTCGCGATGGTACTGCGTGATGCCCTGCGCTCACGCCAGCTCATCTGGAACGCCACGGATTTCACGGCCCGGACGCCGAAAAACCAGCAATACCCGTTACGCAGCGAAAGTCAGTTATTGCTTACTGCGCTTAATGAGAACCACGCAACCCTGCTGCAAAAAAAAGACGAACCACAAAAGTGGCTAAATGATCCCCTGTTGCAGCAACTGGATGCGCAAGGCCTGGAAACGGTCTTTATTCTGCCGCTGGCCTTTAGCCATCAGTCCACCGGTGTGCTGGTGTTGGCCCATCGGGATATGTCGATTTTTAACGCGCAAAACTGTCGATTACTTCGCCAGATTGCCGACAGAATTGGCATTGCCGTCGACAACGCCGATGCCTATCGCAAAGTGACGCATCTGAAAGAAAATCTCAAAAACGAAAACAATAAACTTAACGAGCAAATTCTTTCCAGCCAGAGCTTTGGTGACATTATTTACCAGAGCGACGCCATGCGTGATGTACTCCAGCAGGCCAATATTGTTGCCCTGAGCGACAGTACGGTGCTGATCCTTGGCGAAACCGGTACCGGGAAAGAGATTATCGCCCGCGCCATTCATCAGATGAGCCTGCGCAAAGATAAACCGCTGGTGAAGATTAACTGCGCCGCTATCCCGTCTACTTTGCTGGAAAGCGAGCTGTTCGGTCACGACAAAGGGGCGTTTACCGGAGCAATCAATACTCATCGTGGCCGCTTTGAAATGGCCGATGAGGGGACACTGTTCCTTGATGAAATTGGCGATATGCCGATCGAGCTGCAGCCCAAATTATTGCGCGTGTTGCAAGAGCGCGAGATCGAGCGCATTGGCGGTACCCGTACCATTCCCGTTAACGTTCGGGTGATTGCCGCAACCAACCGCGACCTCAAACAGATGGTGATTGACCGGGAGTTTCGCAACGACCTGTTCTATCGCCTGAACGTCTTCCCGCTGATGTTGCCACCCCTGCGCGAGCGCCCCGACGATATTCCTCTGCTGGCACGATACTTCACACAAAAACTGTCGCGCCGCTTAAACCGTCAAATCGATACGATTCCCGCGGACGCGATGCGCCAGCTGTTGCGCTACGAGTGGCCGGGTAATGTGCGCGAGCTGGAAAATATTATCGAACGTGCGGTTCTGCTGTCGCGTGATAATACGCTTAGCCTGCATTTGAATGCGCAGCCCACCAGCATGGTGCAGCCTGTCGCCCACGACCCTTTTCCGTTTCCCCTGCCCCGCGTGGCGGAAATGATGCACACCGAACCGCCGGAAAACGATGAAGAGGAACGCCAGCGTATTATTCAGGTGCTGCGAGAAACCAATGGCATTGTCGCCGGGCCGCGCGGTGCGGCATCCAAATTAGGCATGAAACGTACGACGCTGTTATCACGTATGCAGCGCCTGGGTATTACCGTGCGGGAAGTATTGTAATACCGTTCTTTTTCCTGATTTTAATTGTGAGCGAATTAACGCTTTATGGGTGATACCGGTTAAATAGCTGGTACGCCCTATGCATATAAAGCCGGGTGTCGATATTGCTCCCTCATTTATGCATAGACTCAGGAGATTCTTCATGGATACCAGCAATGCTTTTGATCTGCGACTTCCCGCAGAAATGGCAAAAGTCGCCGAACAGGCAGGTTTATATAAAGTCAGCAAGAAGAAAGAGCTGTCATTCTTTCTCGCGGTCACGGCTGGTGTATTTATTTCCATCGCGTTCGTTTTCTATATTACCGTCACAACCGGACCGGCCCCTGCAACGGCGCTGGCAAAACTGGCGGGCGGCGTGTGCTTCTCGCTGGGCCTTATTCTGGTGGTAGTCTGTGGGGCAGATTTGTTTACCTCGACAGTATTGACGGTGATGGCAAAGGCCAGCGGGCTAATAAGCTGGCGACAGCTGATTATCAACTGGATAATCGTCTATTTTGGTAACCTGGTCGGTGCGCTTTTTTTTGTCGCGCTAATCTGGTTTGCCGGACAATATACGAGTGGCAATGGCCTGTGGGGATTAAACGTATTACAGACGGCCGATCATAAAATGCATCATACATTTGTTGAAGCGGTTTGCCTGGGGACACTCTGTAATTTAATGGTGTGTCTGGCCGTATGGATGAGTTATTCCGGGCATACGCTGACGGATAAAATCATGGCGATGCTGTTACCTATCGGCATGTTTGTCGCCAGCGGCTTCGAGCACAGTATCGCCAATATGTTTTTGATACCGCTTTCTATTGTGATTCGTTATTTCGCACCCGAAGGATTCTGGGCCAGTATTCATTCCAGCCCCGATAATTTCCCGGCATTAACGGTCGGCAATTTTATTACTGCCAATCTGATACCGGTGACGATCGGTAATATCATCGGCGGCGGGCTGCTGGTGGGGATAACCTACTGGATTATCTATTTGCGTAATCAACATAACGGGCACTAATCGCGTCCCGGATGGCGCTGCGCTTATCCGGGTTACATTTCAGTAACCCCGCTAAGCATCGCGCCAGCGGGGAAGACATCCGATCAGACGTGGGGGTCGTCAACCACCACGGTATCCGGCCATGCGTGAATCACCGCCTGCACCAGCGTAGCCAGCGGGATGGCGAAGAACACGCCCCAAAAGCCCCACAGGCCGCCAAAGATAATCACCGACAGGATAATGACCAGCGGATGCAGGTTGACCGCTTCGGAGAACAGCACTGGCACCAGCAGGTTTCCGTCCAGCCCCTGGATTATCAGGTAGACAGCGAAGCAGCTCCAGAACTCGGTGCCCGCGCCAAACTGGAACAGCGCCACACCAATCACCGGAATGGTCACCACAAACGCGCCGATGTAGGGAATCAGCACTGAAAAGCCCACCAGTACCGCCAGCAGCAGCGAATAGTTAAGACCGAAGAGCAGAAAGCCGAACCAGGTCGCGATGCCCACCACAATCATCTCCAGCACTTTGCCGCGAATGTAGTTGGTTATCTGTTGGTTCATCTCTTTCCATACCTGCCCCGCCAGCCCACGGTTACGCGGCAGCACGCGGCGCACCGCATTGAGCATCTGCTCTTTATCCTTCACGAGGAAGAAGACCATCAGCGGCACCAGCACCAGATAAACCGCCAGCGTCAGCAGCCCGACCAGCGATGCGAGAGAGTATTTCACCACCGAATCGCCCATCCCCAGCATACGGGCACGCATGTTTTCCGCCATGGCATCAATGATGCCCGCATCCATTAGCATCGGATAACGCCGGGGCAGTGTGGCTGCGTAATCGGAGAGCTTATTGAGCATACCCGGCATGTCGCGGATCAGGTTCATCCCCTGCTGCCAGGCAACCGGCATGACGACAAAGGCCATTACCATCAGGATGCCGACAAACAGAATCAGCACCATCGATGCCGCCCAGCGGCGGGAGAAACCAATTCTTTCCAGACGAACGGTGGGCCATTCGAGAAGATAGGCCAGCACAATGGCGACCAACAGCGGCGCAAGAAGACCGCTAAAGAAGAAGAGAATGACAAAGCCTGCCAGCAAAATGACCAGCAGCGCGATCGCTTCGGGGTCGCTAAAGCGACGGCGATACCACTGCATCAACAATTCGAGCATATATTCCTTCCAGGAGCCGGATTGACCGGTGTGAGTTCAGGAATTGTATCGAAATGTCACAAAAAAGACTTCGCTTTTCGTCGCCTTTACAGGAAACATGATGAGCGGGCAAAAAGGTGTCATTCGCCCATCAGGACGGCTAAACTCTCTGTTTTATTTCGCCCGGAACGAACCCCGGCGCGTCAGGTCAAATGATTACCCCAAAAAATACAGGATTGAGGTTATGTTCAGGCAGTTGAAAAAAACGCTGGTCGCAACCCTTATCGCCACGTTGACGCTCGGCCAGATGATTCCCGCACTGGCGGACTCTGCGGACAGCCTGCCAGATATGGGAACCTCCGCAGGAAGCACCCTGTCCATCGGCCAGGAAATGCAGATGGGCGACTATTATGTCCGCCAGCTGCGCGGCAGTGCGCCGCTGATCAACGACCCTTTGCTGGTGCAGTACATCAACGGGCTGGGCATGCGCCTGGTCAATCATGCCAACTCGGTGAAGACCCCGTTTCATTTTTACTTAGTCAATAATGACGAAATCAACGCCTTTGCCTTCTTTGGCGGCAACGTGGTGCTGCATTCAGCGCTGTTTCGCTATGCGGATAACGAAAGCCAGCTGGCATCGGTGATGGCGCACGAAATTTCCCACGTCACCCAGCGCCATCTGGCGCGTGCGATGGAAGACCAGAAACGCAGCGCCCCCCTGACCTGGGCGGGTGCGCTCGGTTCGATTCTGCTGGCCATGGCAAGCCCACAGGCCGGGATGGCGGCGCTCACCGGGACATTAGCCGGTACGCAGCAGGGGATGATCAGCTTTACTCAACAGAACGAACAGGAAGCGGACCGCATCGGGATTCAGGTGCTGCAACGCTCCGGCTTCGATCCACAGGCAATGCCGACCTTCCTGGAAAAGCTGCTGGATCAATCGCGTTACTCATCCCGTCCGCCGGAAATTTTGCTGACGCACCCCTTACCGGAAAGCCGTCTTGCCGATGCGCGTAACCGCGCAAACCAGATGCGTCCGGTGGTCGTGCAATCATCCGAAGAGTTTTACCTGGCCAAAGCCAGGGCGCTGGGGATGTATAACTCCGGACGTAACCAGCTCACCAGCGACATGTTAGATGCCTGGGCGAAAGGCAATGTGCGTGAGCAACGCGCCGCACAATATGGCCGTGCCCTACAGGCAATGGAGGCGAAAAACTTCTCCGACGCCGCCAAAACGCTACAGCCGCTGCTGAGCGCTGACCCGACCAATGCCTGGTATCTCGACCTGGCAACCGACATTGATTTAGGGCAGAACAAGAGCACCGAGGCGATCAACCGCCTGAAAAATGCGGCGGAAATCAAAACCAACCCGGTACTGCAGCTCAACCTGGCGAACGCCTATCTGACAGGCGGCCAGGCCGCGGCGGCAGAGGCGATACTCAACCGCTTCACCTTCAACTGGAAAGAGGATGTGAACGGTTGGGAGCTACTGGCGCAGGCGGAAGCCACGCTCGGCCACAGGGACCAGGAACTGGCGGCGCGTGCCGAAGGGCTGGCGCTGACCGGTAAGCTCGATCAGGCCATTACGCTGTTGAGCAGCGCCAGTTCGCAGGTCAAACTGGGCAGCCTGCAGCAGGCCCGTTACGATGCGCGTATCGATCAGCTTCGTCAGTTGCAGAAAACGTTCCGCCCGTATCAAAAGATGTAACAAGGAGAACAGATGACAAACGCGGTGAAAATTTACCATAACCCCCGCTGCTCCAAGAGCCGTGAGACCCTTAACCTGCTGAAAGAAAATGGCATTGATCCGCAGGTTGTCCTGTATCTGGAAACACCGCCGGATGCCGACACGCTTAAGGCGCTGCTGAAAATGCTGGGGATGTCCAGCGCACGGGAGCTGATGCGCCAGAAAGAGGATTTGTACAAATCACTGGGGCTTAACGATAGCCAACTCTCAGAGCAGGCGCTGTTACAGGCGCTGCTTGATAATCCCAAACTGATGGAACGCCCGATCGTTGTGGCGAATGGGCAGGCGCGCATCGGTCGTCCGCCAGAGCAGGTTCTTGAGATCGTGCGCTAACGCGACAGGCCCGGAGGTGCGAGCTTACCGGGCCTACAGTTGCAGAATGTCTTTTACGAAGGGGATCGTCAGTTTACGTTGCGCGGTAATAGACGCACGGTCGAGCTGATCCAGCGTGTCAAAAAGCGTACGCATTTCGCGGTCCAGGCGCTTAAGCAGAAAACGCCCCACATCTTCCGGCAATTCAAACCCACGCAGCCGCGCACGCAACTGTAACGCCTGCACTTTGTCTTCGTCAGAAAGGGGTTGCAGCTTGTAGATTTGCCCCCAGTCAAGGCGCGAAGCCAGATCCGGAAGCCCGAGATTCAACTGGCGTGGAGGGCGATCGCCGGTGATCAGCAGCCGGGTTTTCCCCGACTCCAGAATACGGTTATAGAGATTAAAGATTGCCATCTCCCAGGGCTCATCGCCTGCGACACATTCGATATTGTCGATGCAGACCAGCGAGAGATGTTCCATTCCCTCGAGCACTTCCGGTACAAACCAGGTGCGTTTATCGAGCGGCACATAGCCCACCGCATCGCCACGCTGAGAAAGCTCAGCACAGGCGGCGTGAAGCAAATGGCTACGCCCTGCGCCTTCGCGCGACCAGAAATAGATATATCCGCTGTGTTCCTGGCGAAGGACATTTTGCAATGCCGCCAGCAGAGAAGGGTTATCGCCCGGCCAGAAACTCGCAAAAGTTTCATCGTCAGGAAGATAGAGTGGCAGAGAAAGCTGCGCCGGTGTGTTCAGACGTACCTCAACAGGGGCTTTAACAAAACGCGGTAAGTTTAGCAAAAAGTTTACCGCGTTTGAACCGGGCACGAGGCCCGGTTTGCAGAGCAAGCATTAATGCTGTTTTGCGTCGCTGTCTTCGGCGTCCAGTACCACTTCTTCCGGACGCAGAACGCTGATCAGTTTGAAGATCAGGCTCAGCGCAACACCGACGATGGTCGCCAGCGCCATACCTTTCAGCTCAGCCGCGCCAATGTGCACTTTCGCGCCGCTGACGCCGATGATCAGGATAACGGAAGTCAGGATCAGGTTTTGCGCCTTGCTGTAATCCACTTTGGATTCGATCAGCACGCGAATACCGGATGCGCCGATCACACCGTACAGCAGCAGAGAGACACCGCCCATCACCGGAACCGGGATAATCTGAATCGCCGCCGCCAGTTTACCGACGCAGGAGAGCAGAATCGCGATGATAGCCGCACCGCCGATAACCCAGGTGCTGTAAACGCGGGTGATCGCCATCACGCCGATGTTCTCACCGTAGGTGGTGTTAGGGGTTGAGCCGAAGAAACCGGAGATGATGGTTGAGAGACCATTGGCAAACATGGAACGGTGCAGACCCGGGTCACGGATCAGGTCACGCTTCACGATATTCGCAGTAACCACCAGGTGCCCCACGTGCTCAGCGATAACCACCAGCGCAGCTGGCAGAATGGTGAAGATAGCAAACCATTCGAAGCGCGGGGTGTAGAACGTCGGCAGGGCAAACCAGTGTGCGTTGGCAATCGGCGTGGTATCCACAACACCCATCGCAAACGACAGCGCGTAACCGGCCAGCACGCCGATCAGGATCGGGATAATCGCCATAAAGCCGCGGAACAGTACGGAACCAAAGACGGTGACACCCAGTGTGACCAGTGAGATGAGCACGGTTTTGTAATCCGCAGACTGACCATCAGCAGGCAGCAGACCGGCCATGTTGGCAGCAACACCCGCCAGTTCCAGACCGATAACGGCAACGATTGCGCCCATTGCCGCAGGCGGGAACATCACATCCAGCCAGCCGGTGCCCGCTTTCTTCACGATGAAGGACACGATGCAGAACAGCACGCCGCACATGATAAAGCCACCCAGCGCCACCTCGTAGCCCAGCGGCAGAAGCAGCAGTACCGGGGAAATAAAGGCAAAGCTGGAACCCAGATACGCCGGAATTTTCCCTTTACAGATAAAGAGATACAGCAGCGTACCGACACCGTTAAACAGCAGCACGGTGGCCGGGTTAATGTGAAACAGGATTGGCACCAGCACGGTTGCGCCAAACATAGCGAACAAGTGCTGTAAACTAAGCGGGATTGTCTGTAAAAGCGGCGGTCTTTCACTCACCCCGATAGCACGGCGCGTCATAGTGTTTTCCTCTAAGTTCTAAGTGTTGTTGTTTGTGTTCCGCTCATCGTTCATCGCACCGTCTGGTGAACGGCGTGAGGAAATCAGGCGGATTCTGTTCTGGTTTACGCCAAAAAAAAGCCGACTTTCAAAGTCGGCTTTTATTTTTAAAGCATTTACTTCGTACCAAAAATTTTGTCGCCGGCATCGCCGAGGCCCGGAATAATGTATCCGTGCTCGTTGAGGCCTTTATCGATGGACGCGGTATACAGCTCAACGTCCGGGTGCGCTTTCTCCAGCGCGGCGAGGCCTTCCGGGGCAGCAACCAGCACCAGCACTTTGATGCTGTGGCAGCCTGCGTTTTTCAGCAGGTCGATGGTAGCAATCATAGAACCGCCGGTTGCCAGCATCGGGTCAACGACCAGCGCCATACGCTCGTCGATATTAGAAACCAGTTTCTGGAAGTACGGTACCGGCTCCAGGGTCTCTTCATTACGATAGATACCCACTACGCTGATGCGCGCGCTCGGAACGTGTTCCAGCACCCCTTCCATCATGCCCAGTCCGGCACGCAGGATAGGGACAACGGTAATTTTTTTACCTTTGATTTGTTCGACTTCTACCGGGCCGTTCCAGCCTTCGATAGTCACACGTTCAGTTTCCAGATCGGCAGTCGCTTCATATGTCAGCAGACTACCGACTTCCGAGGCGAGTTCACGAAAGCGTTTGGTGCTGATGTCATTCTCACGCATCAGGCCCAGCTTGTGTTTGACGAGTGGGTGTTTTACTTCCACGACCTTCATACTCTTCTCCTTCCCCAAAACGGTGGCAGCCACAAAAAAAATCGCCGGATTATACCGCTTTTTTTCCGCTACGCTACAGGTACGGCGTTGATCCGGATCAATTAGACTGGAAAAGAGTATATCGTAAGAATCCTCAGCGGCCTGAAATAATGGACTCGCAAACGTTTGCCTTCACTGTTAGAATTGCGCCGAATTTTATTTCTATAACCTGAGTAGTTCAGCTTTTGGCCTGAATTATGCCGGGGATACCGCAAGCAAACGCGTGGGGACTCAAGCAGTGACCGATAAAACCTCTCTCAGCTACAAAGATGCCGGTGTTGATATTGACGCAGGTAATGCTCTGGTAGACCGAATCAAAGGCGTGGTGAAGAAAACTCGTCGTCCGGAAGTGATGGGCGGTCTGGGTGGCTTCGGCGCGCTGTGCGCATTGCCGCAAAAATATCGTGAGCCAGTACTGGTTTCCGGCACTGACGGTGTAGGCACAAAACTGCGTCTGGCAATGGATCTGAAACGTCACGACAGCATCGGCATCGACCTGGTGGCCATGTGCGTGAACGACCTGGTCGTCCAGGGCGCAGAACCGCTGTTTTTCCTCGATTATTATGCAACCGGTAAACTGGATGTCGATACCGCGTCCAGCGTCATCACCGGCATCGCGGAAGGCTGCCTGCAGTCTGGCTGTGCGCTGGTTGGCGGCGAAACCGCTGAAATGCCAGGCATGTACCACGGCGAAGACTACGACGTTGCCGGTTTCTGCGTTGGCGTGGTTGAAAAATCCGAGATCATCGACGGTTCAAAAGTGGCTGACGGCGACGTGCTGATTGCGCTGGCCTCCAGCGGCCCGCACTCCAACGGCTACTCGCTGGTGCGTAAAGTCATCGAAGTGAGCGGCTGTGACCCGGAAACCACCCAGCTTGAAGGCAAATCCCTGGCCGATCACCTGCTGACCCCGACCCGCATCTACGTGAAATCTATCCTTGAGCTGATTGAAAACGTAGACGTGCACGCCATCGCCCACCTCACCGGCGGCGGCTTCTGGGAAAACATCCCGCGCGTCCTGCCAGACAATACCCAGGCGGTGATCGACGAATCTTCCTGGCAATGGCCGGCCGTGTTCAACTGGCTGCAAACGGCGGGCAACGTCAGCCGTCACGAAATGTATCGCACCTTTAACTGTGGTGTTGGTATGGTTATCGCCCTGCCTGCTGATGAAGCAGATAAGGCCGTCGCATTCCTGAATGCCAAAGGTGAAAACGCGTGGAAAATCGGTATTATCAAAGCATCCGATTCCAGTGAACGCGTGGTCATCGAATGAAAAACATTGTGGTGCTTATTTCCGGTAACGGAAGCAACTTGCAGGCGATAATTGATGCCTGCAAGCAGAAGAAAATCAATGGCACCATCCGGGCAGTATTCAGTAACAAGTCCGACGCGTTCGGCCTTGAACGTGCGCGGGAAGCCAGTATTCCCGCCCATGCACTCACCGCAGATCAATTTGCCAGTCGTGAAGCCTTTGACCGCGAACTGATGCAGGAGATCGACGCTTACGCCCCGGATATCGTTGTGCTGGCCGGCTACATGCGTATCCTCAGCCCGGCTTTCGTCGCCCATTACGCCGGTCGTCTTATTAATATTCACCCTTCCCTGCTGCCTAAATATCCCGGTTTACACACTCACCGCCAGGTTCTGGAAAACGGCGATGCTGTTCACGGTACTACCGTGCACTTTGTGACCGACGAACTGGACGGCGGCCCGGTGATTTTACAGGCGCAGGTGCCCGTATTTGAGGGCGATAGCGAAGAGGATGTAACCGCTCGCGTCCAGACGCAGGAACATGCCATTTACCCGCTGGTCGTGGGCTGGTTTATTGATGGCCGCCTCGCCATGCAAGAAAACAAAGCCTGGCTTGATGGTGTCAGCCTGCCTGAACAAGGCTACGCGGCGGATTAAGCCGTATTTTTTCTTTGCCTGCGCGTAACTTATCGTTGCGCGCAACACCTTTCTGCGGGTAAAACCGGATTACTGTCATACTTATCTGGCACAGTTGGACATCTAATGGCAAAGCTCGCCATAATATGGGTGTCACTCAAACGAACGCCAACATGTTTACCTGCACACGAGGACACCGCCATAGCGAGAAGGAATTGCCGTGTCCCGAGAGTTAACCGGAGTGTAAGTTGTAATGGGTCAGGAAAAGCTATATCTGGAAAAAGAACTGAGTTGGTTGTGCTTTAACGAGCGCGTTCTTCAGGAAGCGGCGGACAAAAGTAATCCGCTTATCGAACGCATGCGCTTTTTAGGGATTTATTCCAACAACCTCGATGAGTTCTATAAAGTGCGCTTCGCAGAACTCAAACGCCGCATCATTATCAGCGAAGAACAAGGACAAGGAACCAACACCCATTCACGCCACCTGCTGGGTAAAATCCAGGCTCGCGTACTGAAAGCCGATCAGGAATTTGACGGTCTGTATAACGAGTTACTGCTGGAAATGGCGCGCAATCAAATCTTCCTGATTAACGAACGCCAGCTTTCCGCCAACCAGCAAAACTGGCTGCGTCACTACTTCAAACAGTATCTGCGCCAGCACATCACGCCGACGCTGATCAATCGCGAAACCAACCTGATTCGCTTCCTGAAAGACGACTACACCTATCTGGCAGTGGAAATTATCCGCGGCGATGATATTCGCTACGCCCTGCTGGAAATCCCGTCTGACAAAGTGCCGCGTTTTGTGAATCTGCCGCCGGAAGCGCCGCGCCGCCGCAAGCCGATGATCCTGCTGGATAACATCCTGCGTTACTGCCTGGATGATATCTTCAAAGGCTTCTTCGATTACGACGCCCTCAACGCTTACTCGATGAAAATGACCCGTGACGCCGAATATGACCTGGTGCACGAGATGGAATCGAGTCTGATGGAGTTGATGTCTTCGAGCCTGAAACAGCGTCTAACGGCTGAGCCGGTTCGCTTTGTTTATCAGCGCGATATGCCGGATGCGATGGTTGAAATGCTGCGCGAGAAGCTGACCATTTCCCGTTATGACTCCATCATTCCGGGCGGTCGCTACCATAACTTTAAAGACTTCATCAGCTTCCCGAACGTCGGGAAAACCAACCTGGTGAATAAACCGCTGCCGCGTCTGCGCCACGTCTGGTTTGATAAATTCCGTAACGGCTTTGACGCCATTCGCGAACGCGATGTGCTGCTCTACTATCCGTACCACACCTTTGAGCACGTACTGGAACTGCTGCGTCAGGCATCGTTTGACCCAAGCGTGCTGGCGATAAAAATCAACATCTATCGCGTGGCGAAAGACTCGCGCATTATCGACTCGATGATCCACGCCGCCCATAACGGCAAGAAAGTGACCGTGGTGGTTGAGCTACAGGCGCGTTTCGATGAAGAGGCCAACATCCACTGGGCGAAGCGTCTGACCGAAGCCGGTGTGCAGGTAATCTTCTCGGCGCCAGGTCTGAAAATCCACGCCAAGCTGTTCCTGGTTTCGCGCATGGAAAACGACGAAGTGGTGCGTTACGCTCATATCGGTACCGGCAACTTTAACGAAAAGACCGCGCGTATCTATACCGACTACTCGTTGCTGACCGCCGATGCGCGTATCACCAACGAAGTGCGCCGGGTATTTAACTTTATTGAGAACCCGTACCGTCCGGTGAATTTCGAGCATTTGCTGGTATCGCCGCAAAACTCGCGCGATCTGCTCTACAAAATGATCGATACCGAGATTGCCAACGCGCAGAAAGGCCGCCCGTCCGGGATTACGCTGAAAATCAATAACCTGGTAGATAAAGGCCTGGTTGATCGTCTGTACACGGCGTCCAGTTCTGGCGTCCCGGTCAATCTTCTGGTGCGCGGTATGTGCTCATTGATCCCGGAACTGGAAGGCATCAGCGATAATATTCGCGTAATTAGTATCGTTGACCGTTTCCTTGAACACGATCGCATCTATATTTTTGAGAACGGCGGCGATAAAAAAGTGTACCTCTCGTCTGCTGACTGGATGACGCGAAACATCGATTACCGTATTGAAGTAGCTACACCGTTGCTTGACCCACGGCTTAAACAGCAGGTACTGGATATCATTGAGCTTCTGTTCAGTGATACCGTTAAAGCACGCTACGTCGATAAAGAACTGAGCAATCGATATGTGCCGCGCGGCAACCGCCGCAAAGTGCGCGCACAGCTCGCGATTCATGAATATCTGACATCACTTGAACAGTCTGACTAATCTATGCCGATAAATGAAAAGACCGCACGACCGCAGGAATTTGCTGCGGTCGACCTGGGTTCGAACAGTTTTCATATGGTGATTGCCCGCGTTGTTGACGGTGCCATGCAGATCATCGGCCGTCTGAAACAACGCGTTCATCTGGCGGATGGCCTCGACAGCAATAACATGCTGAGTGAGGAAGCAATGGAGCGCGGGCTCGCGTGTCTGTCGCTGTTCGCTGAACGCCTGCAAGGTTTTGATCCTTCAAGCGTCTGTATTGTAGGAACCCACACGTTGCGCCAGGCGCTCAACGCACCGGAGTTTCTCAAACGTGCAGAAAAGGTTATCCCCTACCCCATCGAAATCATCGCCGGTAACGAAGAAGCGCGCCTGATTTTTATGGGTGTGGAACATACGCAGCCGGAAAAAGGCCGCAAGCTGGTGATTGATATCGGCGGCGGCTCGACCGAACTGGTCATTGGCGAAGACTTTGAACCTAAACTGGTGGAAAGCCGTCGCATGGGCTGCGTCAGCTTTGCGCAGATTTATTTCCCCGGCGGCACAATCAATGCGGAAAACTTCCAGCGTGCCCGTGTTGCGGCAACGCAGAAGCTGGAAACCCTGGCCTGGCAGTTCCGTATTCAGGGCTGGGACGTCGCCCTTGGCGCATCCGGTACCATCAAAGCCGCGTACGAAGTGCTGCTGGCGTTAGGGGAAAAAGACGGCATCATCACGCCTGAGCGCCTCAAAAAGCTGGTTGCCGAGGTTGTGAAATTCAAAAACTTCGACGAGCTGAGTTTGCCCGGCCTGTCCGATGAGCGTAAAGCGGTCTTCGCGCCGGGTCTGGCGATCCTCTGCGGGGTATTTGACGCGCTGGCGATTAACGAACTCCGCCTTTCTGACGGGGCGCTGCGCGAAGGCGTTCTGTATGAAATGGAAGGCCGTTTCCGCCACCAGGATATCCGCAGCCGTACGGCGCAAAGCCTCGCCAACCAGTACAACATCGACCGTGAGCAAGCGCGTCGCGTGCTGGAAACCACCATGCACATGTTTGAGCAGTGGCAGGCACAGAATCCGAAGCTTACCAACCCGCAACTGACAGCACTGCTGAAATGGGCGGCCATGCTCCACGAAGTAGGCCTGAACATTAACCACAGCGGCATGCATCGCCACTCGGCTTATATTCTGCAAAACAGCGACCTGCCGGGTTATAACCAGGAGCAGCAACTGATGATGGCCACGCTGGTGCGCTATCATCGTAAGGCTATCAAGCTGGATGATTTACCGCGCTTCACGCTGTTCAAGAAGAAATACTATCTGCCGTTAATTCAGCTGTTGCGCCTTGGGGTGCTGCTGAATAACCAGCGTCAGGCGACAACCACACCGCCGACCCTGCGCCTTAAGACGGACGATAATCACTGGACGCTGAGCTTCCCGAATGACTGGTTTAGCCAGAACGCACTGGTTCTGTTCGATCTGGAACGGGAGCAGGAGTACTGGGAAGCGGTCACCGGCTGGCGACTCAAAGTCGAAGAAGAGCAGTCACCCGGCGTGGCGGCCTAAAATCAGGCCGCCTGGGTCTGCCCTGTCAGATTTTCCAGCGGCTCTGGTTTACCAATCAAATATCCCTGCAAATAATCGATACCCAGCGCAATTGCTGCGCTGCGTATCTCTTCGTTCTCGACATACTCCGCTACCACCTGCATCTTTTTCATCCGCGCCAGATGGCAAATCGAGGCGACAATCTGGTAGTCCAGGCTGTTAGAAACAATATTGCGGATAAAACTGCCGTCGATTTTCAGGATATCGGCATTCACGTTTTTCAGGCGCGCATAGCTGGCATAGCCGGTGCCGAAGTCGTCAATCGCGACGCTACAGCCCATCTTTTGCAGCTGACCCAGGGTCTGATTCGCCTGCTCCAGATTGGTTAATGAGTTGCTTTCAGTCACTTCGAAGATCAACTGCCAGGCCTCAATGCCGTGTTTCTTCAACAGACGGCCCACTTCAAGGGAAAACTGCGCCCGGCACACCGAGGTGGGCGACAGGTTAATAGCAAAGCGCTGCGCGGGGAGCGTGGTGCGATTAACGGACATAAAGCGCAGCACATGCTCCAGCACCCAAATATCGATGCGTGACGACAGGCCGAACTCATGGGCCACGGGCAGAAACTCATCCGGGTTGATGTACTGACCGTTCTCTTCATTCATGCGCAGCAGAATTTCATGGTAGCTATCACCGCGCATCCCGGCGATCGGCTGTGCCAGTAAGCTAAAGCGGTTCTCCTCCAGCGCGAGCTGCAGGCGGTTCATCATATCCACCTTACTCTTAAGGCTGCGCTGCAGGTTTGCCGCCCCACGATGCTGCAGGCTTTCCGGATGGTTGGTCGCCCGCGACAGGTCCGCGATGGTGCTCAATTCACCAAGCAGCAAATAGAGATGCTGCACCGGTGAGCGCACATAGCAGTAGCTCATACCCACCTGCGGCTGCAGCGGCATATCATCCCAGAAGAAACGAAACGCTTTGATTCGTGCATCCAGCTCTTCAATACGACTCTGGTGCGCCTGCGTATTGAGACGAATGGTCAGATCATGCCCGGACAGATGGTAGACACTCTCGTCAGCCTCAAGACTGCTTTTAAGCCAGTCCGACAGCTTCTGTTTGTACTGAATACGCAGCATCACGCCATAATTACGCCCCAGCACTTCCAGTTCAGGCACGCTTAAAAAGCACAGCACAGACCAGGGGGAATTCGCCAGCGCACGATTAAGGGCGCGCAGATTGGGCATCTGAACGACGGGGTCAAGATAAGCAAGACGTCGGGCACGGCCGTGGACATGCCGCTGCCGGGTCGCCAGCACCGCCACGCAAAGAATGATAAAGGAGTAAACCAGGTAGCTCGACGAGGCGATAGCTAGCTGGATCTCATACGCCGGATAGACGGGCAAATAACGATAAAAATAGTGTACCGAGACAATCAGCAGCAGCGTCCAGAGTACCGACATAAATCGATACCCATAGCGCAGCGCGCCCCACAACATCACGGGCAGGACCAGCGAGAGCGTGTAGTTGGTACTGAAAATGGAGCTGTTTTCACTCATTGGCATCAGCAGCAGCATGACCAGCCCGGCCAGAATGCTCAGCCAGATAACCATCTCATAGCGGGTGACTTTTGGATCGAATTCGTGCCGCATTTGGGAAAACCAGCTTCGCAGATAGCGAGGATGGCGAATGGTACGAGTAATCAGATAGCAGAGCGGAATACCGGTCATCGTGCCAACCAATAATGCCTGATAAGGAAGGTGCGATTTAATCGGTGGGGTTCAGTGGAGTCCTTAGCTGTATTAGCCTTACCTTAGCTGAGCTGTATT
>NZ_CBFFRL010000022.1:0-37701 GCF_965644215.1 Phytobacter sp. V69 | reverse complement strand
TTTCGTCCGAAGACGTTAAGAATCCATGTCACTTTGAGTGCCCACACAGATTGTCTGATAAATTGTTAAAGAGCAGTTGCGACGCGCTTTAGCGCTTTGTCGCGAGGTGGCGTATATTACGCTTTCCTCATTCAGAGTCAACCGTTTATTTTCAGGTTTTTCTATTCAACCGAACCGGCTACTTAGTGTGAAGTGATTCACATCCGCCGTGTCGATGGAGGCGCATTATAGGGAGTTATCTGCAGGCCGCAATAGAAAAATTACAGAAAAATGACTGACTGCTGCATTCCACAGCAAAAGCCCGCCTTATACCCTTTTGCACACAGAGTTATCCACAAATCGTTTCGTTTCTTCGTCTGAAATCCTGCGCTGAACATCTCTATAGGGGAGGAAATTAAGTGATCCAGATCGAAAGATAAAAATTCGCGAGCGTTGCGCAAACGTTTTCGTTACAATGCCCGCGAAAAAAATCAGCCCCGTAAGGGGCGTTAGCTGAGTTTTTACGCAAGAATTCAGCTAACGCTCTCTGTAATCGTCAAATCCAGGGGATTTACCATGCAACAACGTCGTCCAGTTCGCCGCGCGCTGCTCAGTGTTTCTGACAAAGCCGGTATCGTCGAATTCGCTCAGGCACTTTCTGCACGTGGTGTGGAGCTGCTATCTACAGGTGGCACAGCCCGTCTGTTAGCAGATAAAGGTCTGCCGGTGACCGAAGTTTCCGATTACACCGGTTTCCCGGAAATGATGGATGGACGCGTTAAGACCCTGCATCCGAAAGTGCATGGTGGCATTCTCGGCCGTCGCGGCCAGGATGATGCCATCATGGCCCAGCATGACATCTCTCCTATTGATATGGTTGTAGTTAACCTTTACCCGTTTGCCCAGACCGTTGCCCGCGAAGGCTGCTCTCTGGAAGATGCCGTCGAGAATATCGATATTGGCGGCCCAACCATGGTGCGTTCCGCGGCGAAGAACCATAAAGATGTGGCCATCGTCGTGAAGAGCAGCGACTACAACGCCATTATTGAAGAGATGGACGCCAACGACGCCTCTCTGACGCTGGAAACCCGCTTCGACCTCGCGATTAAAGCGTTCGAACACACCGCCGCTTACGACAGCATGATTGCCAACTACTTCGGCAGCATGGTTCCGGCCTATCACGGTGAAACAAAAGAAGCCGCTGGCCGCTTCCCGCGGACCCTGAACCTGAACTTCATTAAGAAGCAGGATATGCGCTATGGCGAAAACAGCCACCAGCAGGCTGCCTTCTATATAGAAGAAGAAATCAAAGAAGCTTCTGTAGCCACCGCGCAGCAGGTACAGGGCAAAGCGCTCTCCTATAACAATATCGCCGATACCGATGCTGCTCTGGAATGCGTGAAAGAGTTCAGCGAACCGGCCTGCGTTATCGTTAAGCACGCTAACCCATGCGGCGTGGCGGTCAGTTCCTCTATTCTGGATGCTTACGATCGCGCCTACAAAACCGACCCGACTTCCGCGTTCGGCGGCATTATTGCCTTTAACCGTGAGCTGGATGCACAAACCGCACAGGCAATTATCTCCCGCCAGTTCGTGGAAGTGATAATCGCCCCGTCAGCCACCGAAGAAGCGCTGAAAATTACCGCCGCTAAACAAAACGTTCGCGTTCTGACCTGTGGCGAATGGACCGCTCGCGTCCCTGGCCTGGATTTCAAACGCGTTAACGGTGGCTTGCTGGTTCAGGACCGTGACCTGGGTATGGTGACCGAAGGTGAACTGCGCGTGGTTTCTAAACGTCAGCCAACGGAACAGGAACTGCGTGATGCGCTGTTCTGCTGGAAAGTGGCGAAGTTCGTGAAATCCAACGCCATTGTCTATGCCAAAGAGAACATGACCATCGGCATCGGTGCAGGCCAGATGAGCCGCGTCTACTCCGCGAAAATTGCCGGAATCAAAGCCAGCGACGAAGGGCTGGAAGTGAAAGGCTCCGCGATGGCGTCTGATGCCTTCTTCCCGTTCCGTGACGGTATCGATGCTGCCGCTGCCGTTGGCGTGAGCTGTGTGATCCAGCCTGGTGGCTCTATTCGCGATGACGAAGTGATTGCCGCCGCCGACGAACACGGCATCGCCATGATCTTCACCGACATGCGTCACTTCCGCCATTAATTTCCGGAGCAGACAATGAAAGTATTAGTAATTGGTAACGGCGGGCGTGAGCACGCTCTGGCATGGAAAGCGGTACAGTCACCGCTGGTCGACACCGTTTTCGTCGCGCCAGGTAACGCGGGCACCGCACTGGAACCCGCGCTGCAGAATGTCGCCATTGGCGTAACCGACATTCCGGCACTGCTGAGCTTTGCACAGAATGAAAAAATCGACCTGACCATCGTCGGGCCGGAAGCGCCGCTGGTAATTGGCGTGGTGAACGCGTTCCGTGACGCAGGCCTGAAAATCTTCGGCCCAACCGAAGGTGCCGCGCAGCTGGAAGGCTCCAAAGCCTTCACCAAAGATTTCCTCGCACGTCACAACATTCCGACGGCGGAATACCAGAACTTCACCGAGGTAGAGCCTGCGCTGGCTTACCTGCGTGAAAAAGGCGCGCCGATTGTTATCAAGGCAGACGGCCTGGCAGCCGGTAAAGGCGTTATCGTGGCGATGACCCTGGAAGAAGCCGAAGCGGCCGTCAACGACATGCTGGCGGGTAACGCCTTTGGTGACGCGGGCCACCGCATCGTTATCGAAGAGTTCCTCGACGGCGAAGAAGCCAGTTTTATCGTGATGGTTGACGGTGAACATGTGCTGCCGATGGCCACCAGCCAGGATCACAAACGCGTTGGCGATGGTGATACCGGTCCGAACACCGGCGGCATGGGAGCTTACTCCCCGGCTCCAGTGGTGACCGACGAAGTCCACCAGCGCACCATGGAACGCATCATTTGGCCAACCGTGAAAGGCATGGCGGCGGAAGGTAACACCTACACTGGCTTCCTGTATGCCGGTCTGATGATCGACAAGCAAGGCAACCCGAAGGTTATCGAGTTCAACTGCCGCTTCGGCGATCCAGAAACCCAGCCGATCATGTTGCGTATGAAATCCGATCTGGTGGATCTGTGCCTGGCCGCCTGCGCGGGCAAGCTGGATGAGAAAACCTCCGAGTGGGATGAGCGTGCGTCTCTTGGCGTGGTGGTTGCTGCGGGCGGTTATCCGGGTAATTACAACACCGGTGACGAAATCCACGGTCTGCCGCTGGAAGAAGTGGCTGACGGCAAAGTATTCCACGCCGGTACGAAGCTTTCCGCTGACGATCGCGTCCTCACCAACGGCGGTCGCGTGCTGTGTGCCACTGCTCTGGGTCATACCGTTGCCGAAGCACAACAACGTGCTTACGCGTTAATGGCGAATATTCAGTGGGAAGGCAGCTTTAGCCGTAACGATATCGGTTATCGTGCGATTGCCCGCGAGCAAGAGAAGTAATTTCGCAGTTTGCCCTCTTCCTCAGAGGAGAGGGCGCAAAACCAAGCTCACCTCAGAACGTCTTCTCGGTCGGCTGCCAGGTACAAAAGTCTTCGTTTGCCACCAGCAGCAACTGAGATCCTTCCGGCCCTTCCAGCCACGCTACGCTCACTTCCGCCGATGAATGATTCTGCCGACGCTCAATATGACCAATCGCCAGTGAATCCAGCTCTGGTTTGATGGTTTGGCCTTCACATGTTGTAACGGAACCGTTCGCATGCCAGCGTCCCTGACGCAGCACCACACGCCCCTGACGCAGTGCATCGCTGGTCTGGCGTAGCTGATTCGCACGATAGCGGTAGAGCGCAACCTGGTCGCTGGAAAGCTGCTGCTTCTGGCCGTTGACTTCACGCTGCATGAAACTCAGCTCACCGTGGTCATCAAAGCGCACGCGGATATGCTCCGGCGTCTTACCGTAGATATTGAGTTCAATCAGTCTGAGTTGATCATCCTGCCAGCGGTATTCGCTGAGCGAGGTATTGCCGTTGTGCCACGGACTAAAGGCGGCGAGAAGGTGGATCTCGCTGTCGGAATCTTTGCGCCAAAGGCGCTCCGCACCCTGGTCACCGGCATAGCCGCTGGCAGTGAAGGGGGGTAATGAAGAGTTGTGGCTACAGGCAGATAATAACAGCACGCCCGCCAGCACCCGTGAACGGCGCCAGAAAGACAAAAGGGGCTTAGAAGCCCCTTCGACAAAACTGTTCACTGCCACGCTGTCTTACTTAACAGAGTCTTTCAGTGCTTTACCAGAAACAAACGCCGGTACGTTAGCTGCGGCGATTTTGATTTCTTTACCGGTCTGCGGGTTGCGGCCAGTACGCTCAGCGCGGTGGTTCACTTTGAAGGTACCGAAACCAACCAGTTGTACAGCATCGCCTTCTTTCAGAGACTCAGTAATCGCAGCCAGGGTGGATTCCAGAGCAGCTTTCGCTTGCGCTTTAGACAGATCAGCCTTGTCTGCAATTACATCAATCAGTTGAGTCTTGTTCATAAGTTATCCTTTCAATGTGTTTATCGCTTGCTAAGCATCGAGTGCGACGGAAATGCCTGAAAAGCACTCTCCTGCATACACGCACCGATAGCCACTTTTTTTCGCCCCCCAAATGTAGACCAGACGGGGGTGCGAAGGGAAGCCTTCCAGGACGACAAAACAGGCGTTAAATCACGTTTTATTGTCTCATTGCTGCAAATTTATACCGATATTGCTGTCTCCGGCCTCGCGCAGGTCTGCACGCAGGCCTTTGATCAGTTCAATATCGCGTTCTTCACATGCAGCCAAAAGGCGGAAAATCTCCCACTGAATGTCCCATTCCTGCTCCACCGCTGGGTTTTCTTTGAGCTCTTCGTCGGTCATTTCGCGACCTTCCTGAGTCATTTCCAGCATCGCAACGGTGGTGATCGACGTCTTACTGACCTCAATCGCGTACTCTGTCGTTTCACCACTCAGGAGAGCGTGAATCGTATCGCTTAACGCCACGCAAGCATCAATCGCCGGGTAGACACCGTACATATCGTAGTCGTCAGCGGAAGGAATTGCCTCTTCCAGCTTCTCGAGCTGGTTGTCGAAATTCACCTTAGCGTCTTTGACCGTCAGCGTTTCCCACACCAAATCCAGAATACGGCGATAAAGCTGCGCATCGCCAAACTCGGTTTCCTTACAGAACATGGCGTAATTGGGATACATGCGTTCGCACAGGCAGGCCATGAACGTGACGTGCTGCCACGTTGCCAGCTTCTCCAGACGCAGGTGAATCGGGTTTTGTAACATGATGAGTTCTCTAATGCAGAAATTAGCGGCAGTGTACCTGAATCAACCCTGAATTTCCTGCCAACGCACAAATGCCGGACGACCCGATGCAACGGCATCAGCCCAGCGAGTCGGTTCAGGCAGGCGATAGCCTTTCACGCAGCGCTCAACCCACGCCAGCGCTGAGTCCTGGCTCACCCGATGTCCCGTCGAGATATACAAGGGATTACAGCGCGCTTTGCTGCGCCACACCCATGCCAGCTTCTCGCCTTTGTCGATAAGCGCTGAGCGCGCGCCAGGCTCATCGGTGAGTGGCTCAAATCGACCGCACAGCCGCTTTTTCGCCACGCCAATGGTGGGCACATCCACCAGCAGACCAAAATGGCTGGCAACGCCCAGACGGCGTGGGTGCGATATTCCGTGTCCATCCACAAACAGCAGGTCGGGCTTTTGCGAGAGCAACTCCCACGCGGCCAGCAGCGCGGGATATTCGCGAAACGAGAGAAAACCCGGAATGTACGGCATGGTGGTAGGAATGCGCGCCACCTGATACTCAATGAGCTCCAGTGACGGCCAGGCCAAAAGCACCATTGCCGCTCGCGTCACCTCACCGCCCTGCTCGAACCCGACATCCGCGCCACCGATCACTGCCGGAGGATCGGTATCAAAACGATCCTCGTGAACGATTGAAGCAGCCAGCTCGATTTGCTGAGCGCGCAGAGACGCGAGATCCATGGTTTTCTCCTACAGATGGTAAGGCACAGACAGGCGATGCACGGCCTCAACAAACGCGCCAGCATGTTCTGGCGGCACATCCTGATGGATGCCGTGTCCAAGGTTGAAAACGTGCCCTTCTCCCTGACCGAAGCCCGCAAGAATGGTCGCCACTTCTTCTTCGATCCGTGCGGGCTGTGCATACAGCATGGACGGGTCCATATTGCCCTGCAGCGCCACTTTATCGCCTACGCGACGACGCGCATCGGCAATGTCTGTCGTCCAGTCGAGACCCAACGCATCACAGCCGGTTGCCGCCATCGCTTCCAGCCACTGGCCACCGCCTTTGGTGAACAGCGTCACCGGCACACGCTTGCCGTCGTTTTCACGCAGCAGACCATCAACGATTTTATGCATGTAGTAAAGCGAGAACTGCTGATAATCGCGCCCGGTCAACACGCCACCCCAGGTATCGAAAATCATCACCGCCTGTGCCCCTGCACGGATTTGTGCGTTGAGGTACAGCGTGACGCTTTTCGCCAGCGTATCCAGCAGCAGATGGAGCGTTTCCGGCTCGGCATACATCATTTTCTTGATGACGGTGAATGCCTTGCTGCTACCGCCTTCCACCATGTAGGTCGCCAGCGTCCACGGGCTACCGGAGAAACCAATCAGCGGCACTTCGCCTTTCAGCTCACGACGAATGGTGCGCACCGCATTCATCACATAACCCAGCTCATCTTCCGGGTCGAACACCGGTAGCTTTTGCACATCGGCTTTACAGGTAATCGGCGAGGTAAAACGTGGACCTTCGCCCGCTTCGAAATAAAGCCCTAATCCCATCGCATCCGGTACGGTGAGAATGTCCGAGAAGAGGATCGCGGCATCCAGCGGATAACGACGCAGCGGCTGCAGCGTCACTTCGCATGCCAGCTCCGCGTTTTTGCACAGCGACATGAAGTCACCCGCCTGCGCGCGCGTGGCTTTGTATTCCGGCAGATAGCGACCGGCCTGGCGCATCATCCATACGGGTGTCACGTCCACTGGCTGGCGCTGCAACGCGCGAAGGTAGCGATCGTTTTTTAATTCGGTCATGTTTACATTCCTTTAGCGTTTATGCGCCCAGTGTAACATGTATGTCACTCATACTCTGCCCGACACTGCGCCACCGTATCTTCAATCAGACGGCGCGCCACGGTGCCCGGAGGAGGGAGCAACGGCAGATCGTCATAGCGATACCAGCCCGCATCAATCAGCTCTTTCGGGTCGATAGCGATTTCGCCGCTGTCATATTCGGCCATAAATGCGGTCATCAGCGACTGCGGGAAGGGCCAGGGCTGGGAGGTCACATAGCGCAGGTTTTTCACTTTCACTCTGCTCTCTTCCATCACTTCACGGGCGACGCACTGTTCCAGCGTTTCACCGACTTCAACGAACCCGGCCAGCACCGTGTAAATGCCGTTGCGGTGACGCGTGTGCTGCGCCAGCAGAATTTTATCTTCACGACGAATGGCGACGATGATGCAGGGAGCAATCTGAGGGTAGTAACGTTCGCGGCAATGATCGCAGAGCATCGCCCATTCCGTTTGGCTGGGGTGCATGGTGTGTCCGCAGTAGCCGCAGAACTTATGTGAACGGTAAAACTCGGCCAGTTGTACCCCTCTTCCTGCTAACTGGAAGAGCCCAACATCTTGATCGATAACCTGGCGAACGGATCCCATTTCCTGCCGACGATTCTGGCGGATCATCCAGACGGGTTCACCCTGCCATTCGCCAATCTGGAGTGCGCTGAGACCCACAAGATCGAAATTTCCTGCACTTCCCCGTGGTAATTCTCCACCAGGAAGCCATAATTTTTGTTCATGGCTTACGATCCACCAGCCATTATCTGATGATTCGATAATTCGATGCATTTTGTGTGTGCTACCTTAGTTTTGGCATTTTGTTAACATTATTATTACATTCGGGTAGGCATTTAATCTTAATATTGCGGAGTCAATTATGCTAAACCAGCTAGAAAGCCTGACAGAGCGCGTTGGAGGAAGTAACAAACTGGTCGATCGCTGGCTGAATATTCGCAAGCAACTCCTGGTTTCTTACTACAATCTGGTTGGCATAAAACCCGGCAAAGGATCATACATGCAGCTTAACGAAAAAGCGCTGGACGAATTTTGCCATAATCTGGTCGATTACCTTTCCGCCGGGCATTTTAGTATTTATGAACGGATTATCAGTGAAATGGAAGGGACCAGCCCACTTTTAGCCGCCACTCAGCTTTATCCCCTTCTGGAAGTGAATACTCTGGAAATTATGGAGTACTACGATTCCAGCCTGGAAAACGCTATCGATGACGACAACTATGCCGAGTTTCAGCAGGCGCTGTCTGACATCGGCGAAGCCCTTGCGGCCCGCTTCACGCTTGAGGATAAGTTGATCGTCCTGGCCTTCGACAACAATCTTAAGAACAGCGCGAACGACGAAAGCGGAATCGCGCGCCCGGCTTGAGTTCTTTCGCATTAACGCGTAGTTTAAAAAACAGTCCCCCGTCTTCGGATGGGGTTTTTCTTGTCGGAGTGCCTATATTTCCGCTGATGAAGTGGAAAGGGCTGAGACCGTTAATTCGGGATCCGCGGAACCTGATCAGGTTAGAACCTGCGAAGGGAACAAGAGTAATCCATTCACATCAATCACCCTCGGGGTGATCTGCTGTCATTACTCCGTCCGTCGTCTGACAAGCCATATCCTTAACATTTGGAATGAGCTATGTCTGCCACTACTAAACTGACCCGTCGTGAACAACGCGCCCAGGCGCAGCACTTTATCGATACCCTGGAAGGAACAGCCTTCCCCAACTCAAAACGCATCTACATCACCGGTTCGCAGCCGGACATCCGTATTCCAATGCGTGAAATCCAGCTTAGCCCCACACTGCTTGGCGGCAGCAAAGAAAATCCACAGTACGAAGAAAACGAAGCCATTCCGGTGTACGACACCTCCGGCCCGTATGGCGATCCGGATGTGGCGATTGACGTCCAGCAAGGACTGGCAAAGCTGCGTCAGCCGTGGATTAATGCCCGTGACGACAGTGAAGAACTGCGCGATCGCAGCTCCGCGTATACCAAAGAGCGCCTTGCTGATGACGGCCTGGACGACCTGCGTTTTAGTGGCTTACTGACGCCGAAACGGGCCAAAGCTGGCCTGTGTGTGACCCAGTTGCACTACGCACGTCAGGGGATTGTGACGCCGGAAATGGAGTTTATCGCCATTCGCGAAAACATGGGCCGCGAGCGTATTCGCGGTGAGGTATTACGACAGCAGCATCCTGGCCACGGCTTTGGGGCGAATCTGCCGGAAAATATCACCCCGGAATTTGTGCGCGATGAAGTGGCCGCCGGGCGTGCCATCATTCCCGCCAACATCAACCACCCGGAATCAGAACCGATGATTATCGGTCGTAATTTCCTGGTGAAGGTCAACGCCAATATCGGTAACTCGGCGGTCACCTCCTCCATCGAGGAAGAGGTCGAAAAACTGGTGTGGTCCACGCGCTGGGGCGCCGATACGGTGATGGACCTGTCAACGGGCCGTTATATTCACGAAACCCGCGAGTGGATCCTGCGTAACAGCCCGGTGCCGATCGGTACTGTGCCGATCTACCAGGCGCTGGAAAAAGTCAATGGGATCGCCGAAAACCTGACGTGGGAAGCGTTCCGCGACACCCTGCTGGAGCAGGCTGAGCAGGGCGTCGACTACTTCACCATCCACGCAGGCGTGCTGCTGCGCTACGTGCCGATGACCGCCAAACGCCTGACGGGGATCGTCTCACGCGGCGGTTCGATCATGGCAAAATGGTGCCTGTCGCATCACCAGGAAAACTTCCTCTACCAACATTTCCGCGAAATCTGTGAAATCTGCGCCGCCTACGATGTCTCCCTGTCACTGGGCGACGGCCTGCGTCCAGGCTCCATTCAGGATGCCAACGACGAAGCCCAATTCTCTGAACTGCATACGCTGGGCGAGCTGACCAAAATTGCCTGGGAATACGATGTGCAGGTGATGATTGAAGGCCCCGGCCATGTGCCAATGCAGATGATCCGCCGCAACATGACCGAAGAGTTGGAACACTGCCATGAAGCGCCGTTCTACACCCTGGGGCCATTGACCACGGACATCGCGCCTGGCTATGACCACTTCACCTCCGGGATTGGTGCGGCGATGATCGGCTGGTTTGGCTGCGCCATGCTCTGCTACGTGACGCCGAAAGAGCACCTCGGCCTGCCGAACAAAGAAGACGTGAAGCAAGGGCTGATTACCTACAAGGTTGCCGCCCACGCAGCGGATCTGGCGAAAGGCCACCCGGGCGCGCAGATCCGCGATAACGCCATGTCCAAAGCGCGCTTCGAATTCCGCTGGGAAGACCAGTTTAATCTGGCACTCGACCCGTTCACCGCCCGCGCCTATCACGATGAAACCCTGCCGCAAGAGTCCGGCAAAGTCGCCCACTTTTGCTCCATGTGCGGGCCAAAATTCTGCTCGATGAAAATCAGCCAGGAAGTGCGCGACTACGCCGCCGCACAGAACATTGAAGTGGGGATGGCGGATATGTCGGAGAACTTCCGTGCCAAAGGCGGCGAAATCTACCTCAAAAAAGAGGAGGCGTAATGTACCAGCCTGATTTCCCGGCGGTACCCCTGCGCTTAGGGCTCTACCCGGTGGTCGACAGCGTGCTGTGGATTGAACGCCTGCTGGAGGCCGGTGTGCGAACCATTCAGCTACGCATCAAAGATAAGCGTGATGACGAGGTGGAAGCGGACGTCGTGGCAGCCATCGCGCTGGGGCGTCGCTACGATGCCCGGCTGTTTATCAATGACTACTGGCGACTGGCGATAAAACACAACGCCTACGGCGTACATCTGGGCCAGGAAGACCTGGAAACCACCGACCTGAAAGCGATTCAGTCCGCGGGATTGCACCTCGGCGTGTCGACCCACGACGATATGGAAATCGACGTGGCGCTCGCCGCACGCCCTTCTTACATCGCATTAGGCCACGTCTTCCCGACGCAAACCAAACAGATGCCCTCTGCGCCGCAGGGGCTGGAACAACTGGCGCGTCATATCGAAAGGCTTGCCGATTACCCTACCGTAGCCATCGGCGGCATCAGCCTTGAACGCGCGCCAGCGGTACTGGCGACCGGTGTGGGCAGCATTGCGGTGGTGAGCGCCATTACGCAGGCGGCAGACTGGCGTGAAGCAACGGCGCAATTACTCAATGTTGCGGGGGCGGGCGATGAATGACCGTGACTTTATGCGCTATAGCCGCCAGATGCTGCTGGAAGATATCGCCATCGACGGGCAACAAAAACTGCTCTCCAGCCGGGTGTTGATTGTCGGGCTGGGGGGATTAGGCTCCCCCGCCGCGCTCTACCTGGCGGGGGCGGGCGTGGGAACGCTGGTGCTGGCTGATGATGACGACGTGCACCTGAGTAACCTGCAACGACAGATTGTGTTTACCACTGACGATATCGCCCGTTCGAAATCCCAGGTGACCAAACAGCGTCTGGAACGGTTGAACCCGGAGATTTCGCTGATCGCACTCGAACAGCGTCTGTCCGGCGAGACCTTGCGCCACGCGGTGGACGCTGCCGATGTCGTGCTGGATTGCACCGACAATATGGCGACCCGTCAGGCGATCAATGCCGCCTGCGTCAGCACCAATACACCGTTAATTACCGCCAGCGCCGTAGGCTTTGGCGGCCAGTTGATGGTGCTTACGCCACCGTGGACCCACGGCTGCTATCGCTGCTTGTGGCCAGATGAGCATGAACCTGAACGCAACTGCCGTACCGCAGGCGTGATAGGCCCGGTAGTCGGCGTGATGGGCACATTGCAGGCGCTGGAAGCCATCAAGCTGCTGAGCGGCATACAGACCAACACCAGCGAGCTGCGTCTGTTCGATGCCCGCGCCAACAGCTGGCGCAGCCTGGCGTTACGCCGGGCCAGCGCTTGCCCGGTTTGCGGAGGGCTGCATGCAGATTCAGTTCAATGACGCCCCGATGCAGTTCGACGACGCGCTGACCGTCTCGGCCCTGTTGCAGCAACTCGATCAGCTAAAACCCGGCGCCGCGCTGGCGCTTAATCAGCAAATTCTCCCGCGCGAGCGGTGGGAACAGCATGTCGTGCAGGACGGTGACCAGATCCTGCTTTTCCAGGTTATTGCAGGGGGCTGAGATGTTACGTATTGCAGACAAACAATTTGATTCACACCTGTTCACCGGCACCGGGAAATTTGCCAACGCCTCGCTGATGGTCGATGCCATCCGCGCTTCCGGTAGCCAACTGGTGACGCTGGCGATGAAGCGCGTTGATTTGCGCCAGCATAACGATGCCATCCTCGCGCCACTGCTGGCGGCGGGCGTGACGCTGCTGCCCAACACCTCAGGGGCGAAAACGGCAGAAGAAGCCATTTTTGCCGCACAACTGGCGCGCGAAGCGCTGGGCACGCACTGGCTGAAACTGGAAATCCACCCTGATGCCCGCTGGCTTTTGCCGGATCCTATTGAGACGCTGAAGGCCGCGGAAGCACTGGTCAAACAGGGATTTGTCGTGCTGCCTTACTGCGGTGCAGACCCGGTATTGTGTAAGCGCCTTGAAGAGGTCGGCTGCGCGGCAGTGATGCCGCTGGGTGCGCCCATCGGTTCTAACCAGGGGCTGGAAACCAAAGCGATGCTGGAGATTATTATCGAGCAGGCGACGGTGCCGGTGGTGGTCGATGCCGGAATTGGTGCACCCAGCCACGCCACTCAGGCGCTGGAAATGGGAGCCAGCGCGGTGCTGGTCAATACGGCTATCGCTGTCGCGGATGACCCGGTGAAAATGGCGCAGGCGTTTCGACTGGCGGTCGAGGCAGGTGTGCTGGCGCGCGAGGCGGTTCCCGGTGCACGCCATGCGCATGCCGTGGCCACCAGCCCGCTCACCGGTTTCCTGGAGGCCAGCGCATGAAGATGTTTACCGACCACTGGCGTACGCTGGAGTGGGATGATATTCGGCTACGCATCAACAGTAAGACGACCGCGGATGTGGAACGTGCCCTGAATGCAACGCGTCTCACCCGCGATGACTTAATGGCCCTGCTCTCCCCTGCGGCGATCGGCTATCTGGAGCCTCTGGCGCAAAAGGCACAGCGCCTGACGCGCCAGCGCTTCGGCAATACGGTTAGCTTTTACGTACCTCTGTACCTCTCCAACCTGTGTGCCAACGACTGCACCTACTGCGGGTTTTCGATGAGTAACCATCTCAAGCGAAAAACCCTCGATGATGCAGAGATCGCACGCGAATGCGCGGCTATCCGCGAGATGGGCTTCGAACACCTGCTGCTGGTCACCGGCGAACATCAGGGAAAAGTGGGGATGGATTATTTCCGCCGCCACCTGCCGACCATCCGCCGCCAGTTCGCCTCTTTGCAAATGGAGGTTCAGCCACTGTCCACGGAGGAATATGCCGAGCTGAAAACGCTGGGTCTGGATGGCGTTATGGTGTATCAGGAAACCTGGCATGAAGCACAGTATGCCCAACATCATCTGCGCGGCAAGAAACAGGACTTTTTCTGGCGTCTGGAAACGCCGGACAGGCTGGGACAGGCGGGTATCGATAAAATCGGTCTTGGCGCGTTGATCGGATTATCCGACAGCTGGCGGGTGGATTGTTACATGATGGCGGAGCATCTGTTGTGGCTACAGCAGCACTACTGGCAAAGCCGTTTTTCGATATCATTCCCCCGTTTGCGCCCCTGCGCTGGCGGCATCGAACCGGCCTCTATTATGGATGAACGCCAGCTGGTGCAGACCATTTGCGCCTTCCGTCTCTTTTCGCCGGAAATCGAACTGTCGCTCTCAACGCGTGAATCGCCCTGGTTCCGCGACCATGTGGTGCCGCTGGCGATCAATAACGTCAGCGCCTTCTCCAAAACGCAGCCTGGCGGTTATGCCGATAATCACCCGGAGCTGGAGCAGTTCTCACCCCATGATGACCGCAGACCCGAGCAGGTGGCCAGCGCGCTGGCAGCCCGTGGTTTACAGCCCGTGTGGAAAGACTGGGATAGCTGGCTGGGACGTTCGCCGCAGGAAAACGGCAACGTTGCAGTAACGCGCTGATATCTTTCGAAACATTACGCACCATCGCAATCGGGGCATTGAGCCTGTTGCCCCGATTCTCTACTCTGCGCTTGTCAGCAATGGACGCTGACCGGGGTGGCCATACCGCTCGCTGCCACCCCGCCTCTTTTATTCATAATAAAACCACTTAATTGATATAAGTCAGTCGATATGACTTTTAAATAATCTTAATTAACGAACAGTATGCTGATTGATGCATTATTGATCAGATAAACATAAAAGCGCTTTATCGGTAATACTTATCTCGTCTCACTACGCTTCCCTATACTTTTTCTGTTTACTGTCCATCACATCCGAAGATCATGAAAATACACAGCAGAAAGCTTTCCTTCACCATGCCAATTCTGGTGAGCTTTACCGGCATCTTTGTCTGCTTTGTGGTGATTGCCGCCCTGGTGACACTCAGCCAGCGGAAAGATAACCTTGATGACTATCATAAGATTAATCAGTCATTTACCCATAATATCGCGGCAAACTATACCGAAACGGTTCTGCAGGAGAGTGATTTTATCCTCAACCGCGTCGCGAACCATTTTTCATATAATGATCGGCTCAGCACCATGGTCAATTCCGGTTCAGAGGCAGGGCTGCAGACATTGATGCAATTACTCACGTTGATGCCTTCCGTCTCCTCCATTTCGCTGGCTGACCCGCAGGGCCATTATCTACGCGCGCCGGAAGTGCTCAACACCGAGGAGAGCCGGCGCTTCCAGCCCCAGACACGTCCGTGGTTCGTCCATCAGGCCGAAGCGGCGATGTTAAGTAAGTACACCGGCACCTACAGCGACTACTTCACCCATCACCCGACGATCACCCTCTACAAGCCGGTGATATCGCCGGAGGGCAGACTAAAAGGCACCCTGGCGTTTCATCTCGATCTCGCCTCAATGAGCTTCGGCCTGCGAAAAATGCAGTCGCCAACCCAGGGCGAGTTTTTCGTGGTCGATCGCGACGGGCAGATAATGATGCACCCTGACACCGGCGTACTGTTTAAGACAGCGTTACGCCCGGCGCTGATGGCGGAAATGACCAGCGGCGAAGGCGCAATTTATGATGAACAATCCCATACCTGGTATTACTACAGTTCCCTGACCAATCCGGACTGGTTTGCTATTTATAAAGTCTCAGACACCACGCTGAATAACCTGCTGCGCCACGAAAGCCTGATTGTCGTCTGGGGCTTTGCTGCCGCGGCGATTATCGTCATCCTGTTCGGCCTGTATTTACGTCATGCCTCGCGCACCGTACTGATGAACATCATCAATGCCATTGAGACTGGCGATGTGAAAAGCGCACCGAAACTCGAGTTCATGCTCAGCAAAGCGATTCAGAGCAATAAAGAACGCGAACAGAACTGGGTGCGCCAGGCCACGATTGACGCGCTCACCAACTGTAAAAACCGCCGGGCGTTTGATGGCGATATTGCCATGCTGATGAACGATCATCAGCCTTTTGCCCTGGCGCTGGTTGATATCGACAACTTCAAATCCATCAACGATACCTGGGGACACCTGAGCGGCGATATCGTGCTGCGTAACGTTGCCCGGGAAGGGTTGCAGGTGCTGCAGCCGCAACACATCTCCCTCTACCGCTACGGTGGCGAGGAGTTCGCGGTCATTTTCCCGGAAGAACATATTGCCAGGACGCAGCAGATACTGGAGCAGTGGCGCATCAATGTGGCCAACCGGGACTGGCGTGAAGAGGGAATGACCGTGACGTTCAGCGCCGGGTTGGGCGAGTGGCAGATGGAATCGCTGGAGCAACTGGTCAACAGCGTTGATGAGGCGCTCTATCAGGCGAAACAGCAAGGCAAAAACCAAATCGTATTGCGCAATGAGTCGCTTTCATCCGGTTCGTCAACCTCCTTGTAACCGGTTTCAGGCAGCACGGTGAATGTTTGTGATGCTATACACACATTCATGGAAATGCGGTTGTTGAAGCGGGCGGCGCGGGATAATTATCAGTTATCCCATCCACATCGAGGCTGACTATGAAAAACATCGTTTTATGCTGTGCTGCGGGAATGTCCACCAGCATGCTGGTTCAACGCATGAAAGACGCAGCGCAGAAAAAAGGGGTAGAAGTTTCCATTAAGGCCGTTCCGGTCGCTGAGTTTAAAGACAATATCGCTACCGCGGATATTGTACTGCTGGGGCCGCAGGTGAAGTACGAACAGGCCAAGCTACAGGCACAAGCCGAACCGCTGGGCAAAAAAGTCGCGGTTATCGACATGATGGATTACGGCATGATGAAAGGTGATGTCGTTCTGGAAAAAGCTCTCAAGCTAATGGAGTAAGCGCGTGGAAGATTTAGAAACCATCATTATGGAGCTGTTAGTCAATGCAGGTGCAGCACGCAGCCAGGCGCTGACGGCGTTGCAGCTGGCGCGTAAAGGTGATTTCGCCGGCGCTGAACAGGCAATGGAAGAGTCCCACGAATTCGTCAAAAACGCGCATAAGATCCAGACACAACTTATTGGTCTTGATGAAGGCACCGGAAAGCTGCCGGTCAATCTGATCACCGTCCACTCCCAGGATCATCTGATGAACGCAATGGTCATTCAGGATCTGGCAGGGGATATGATCGAGTTGTACCGCCGTTTGCCGCCCGCCAACTGATAATAAAAAAGAATCAGTCACCCATGATGCCCGATGCCTCGGGCATTTTTTATGTCCTTTTCCGCCACCCTGTTGTCAACGCCCTGAAAGGGGATGTGCTTTTTTAGCGCCGTTGTGGCAAAACAGCAGGCTGAGTACATTGTTCTTTTCGCCTTTGCTTTTCACCACACAGGTTGCGTATGCCCGCCATTCCTTTTCCCGTCTTCACGCTCGTGATTCTCCTGATCTTACTGGTGAAAGTTGCTTTGACCGGCGGCAGACAACGTGGCCTGATGTACTTTATTGCTGGCTGCTCGCTGCTGGTACTGATGTCGGCGCTACGCTGGTCGTTTGATGCCCGACTATTACGCCAGGCCCAGTCGCTGTTAGCGATCCTTTTTGCACCATTGACCTGGTGCTGTTTCGCCGAATTGACCGGGCAAACGCGTTTACGACGCAACCTGGCATCTGGCATTCCGCCAGCCATTGCCCTCGCGCTGAATCTTGCCATGCCAGCCGCAACGGATGGCGTTCTCACGCTGTTGTACATGGGATACGGCATCGCGCTGCTGCGTACTTCCCGGCAAGGCGCAGATGCGTTTGAACTCACCCGACTCACCGCTTCACCAGCGACATCGGCAATGGCGTTTGCCGCAGGGTGTTTTCTCTGTTTTTCAGCGCTTACCGATTTAGCCATCGCTATTGATTTCAGCCTTTACGCCGGGCAACAGGCGCCGCTGCTGGTCGCCATTTCGCAAGGCATCCTGCTGCCGTTTATCTGTCTGGCCATTTTGTTTACCGGGCGACAAGCGCCACCGCAGAGACTTCCGAAAGTGGAACTCCCCGCAACGCCGCTACCAGAGACTGGGGAAGCAGAAGCCCAGCTCTGCGAACGGCTCGAAGCGCTGATTGTTGATCGAGGCCTTTTTCTTGACCCCGACCTCACGCTCAATCTGCTGGCAAGAAGAACAACAACGCCCGCGCGGCAGATTTCCAGAGCCGTTAACCTGACGCGCGGCTGCAATGTGTCGCAGTGGATCAATGGCTTTCGCATTCAGCACGCGCAACACTTACTGCGCGACACAGAAGAGCCCGTCACCAGTGTGATGCTGGCCTCAGGGTTTATCACCAAATCGAACTTCAACCGCGAGTTCACCCGCGTGACGGGAATGAGCCCTACGGATTTCCGCCGTACGAAGGGTGGTAATCCAGCGCCTGATTTAAAAAGTGGCTGATGTGGCTGAACAGCTGTTGGTGAATGGCAGGGCGGCTTAGCGTGCCGCCATCACGGCAGACAATCCCCTCCCCAGGCGCTTGCGCATCAATCAGCGCCTCCGCACCCGCTTTACATTCCTGCATAAAACTAAAATGGGTGGCACCGTTCACGCTCATCCACTGCCGGGTGTTTGCAGGGAGAGAATCTGCCAGATAGCCCGACTCAAGTTTTGCGGGAACGTCATCGCTGTCTGCCTGAGCTGCCATAACAAGCACCGGGATCGTCACCTCATGCAGGCTTTCCGGCGTAAAACCCCGGGCCAGCCCTAAATCAAGAGAGACCACCGCTTTCACCCGTGGGTCCCACCGATCGGCCGCAAGCGGGTTTGCCGAAGCCGGTTTATCGATACCCAGAATATGCGTGAGCTTACAGCCGCCCAACGCCGCGTGATTTTTGCAATCAGCGAGGAATTTCGCCGCTGAAAAGCGTGCACCTGCCAGCGACATCACCGTCCAGCCACCAAGTGAATGCCCGACCGCAGCAATGCGCTGTTCATCGACATGCCCGGCAACCTCCGGTGTTGCCAGTAAATAGTCCGTCAGCTGTGCCAGATCGCACGGGCGCTGCCAAAGCTGCTGCGCATCATCTTCGTTTTTGTTGCACGTGGTGGTTCCGGGGTGATCGACTGCGGCAACAATATAGCCTTGTATGGCCATCTTATACGCCAGCCAGTTGAGATTACGCCAGTTGCCACCATAGCCGTGGGAGATAAGTAACAGTGGGTGCTTGCCCGCGACGGGCTTTGCATCAGGCAAAGCGGGCGTTCCGTCAAAGACTATATTCTCCCCCACCAGCGCAGGTTTTCGATCCTCCGCGGTGGGATACCAGACGGAGACATCCAGCGGGCGTTCGCGATGTTCATTGAGACGTAGCTGGCGAAAACCGGTTTCGGCGCTGGCAAGGGAACTGAATGAGATGGCGAGTAACAAAAGTGCAAGAGATCGAGACATAGTGCGGGTTCCTGGTTAGTTAACACAGGCATTTTTTAGCACTGACCTCCACGGATGGCGTCCTCAAACACGATCGAGGTCCTGTTTCGTCGATTTTGGGCATAAAAAAACCCGCCGAAGCGGGTTTTTATCAGGTACTGGAACGATTAATCGTTGTCAGAACCGCCCAGGCCTGCGTTCAGCAGCTCTGCCAGGCTGGCAGATGCGTCTTCTGCAGTCACCTGCGGTGCAGCTGGCAGTTCGCCCGCAGCACGACGGCGCATACGATCCTGGTGGTACGCGTAACCGGTACCGGCCGGGATCAGACGACCCACGATAACGTTCTCTTTCAGGCCACGCAGTTCGTCACGTTTACCCGCAACGGCTGCTTCGGTCAGGACACGAGTTGTCTCCTGGAACGATGCGGCAGAGATGAACGACTCGGTTGCCAAAGACGCTTTGGTGATACCCAGCAGGTCGCGAGCATAGGTTGCTGCGATTTTGCCGTTCGCTTCCAGATCGCGGTTAGCAATCTTGACGCGGGAGTATTCAACCTGCTCGCCTTCCAGGAAGTCGGAGCTACCCGCGTTTTCGATGGTCGCTTTACGCAGCATCTGACGAACGATAACTTCGATGTGCTTATCGTTGATCTTAACGCCTTGCAGACGGTAAACGTCCTGTACTTCGTTAGTGATGTAACGCGTTACCGCGTGTACGCCACGAAGACGCAGAATGTCGTGCGGAGCTTCTGGACCATCGGAAACCACGTCACCACGTTCTACACGTTCACCTTCGAACACGTTGAGCTGACGCCATTTAGGAATCATCTCTTCGTACGGATCACTGCCATCCAGCGGAGTGATCACCAGACGACGTTTCCCTTTGGTTTCTTTACCGAAGGAAATGATACCGGTGATTTCAGCCAGAATTGCCGGCTCTTTCGGACGACGTGCTTCGAACAGATCCGCAACGCGCGGCAGACCACCGGTGATATCTTTAGTACCACTGGATTCCTGCGGAATACGCGCCAGAGCGTCACCTGCACCGATCTGGATACCATCTTCCAGCTGAACAATCGCTTTACCTGGCAGGAAGTACTGAGCAGGCATATCGGTGCCTGGGATCAGAACGTCGTTGCCCTGGGCATCAACGATTTTCAGTGCCGGACGCAGGTCTTTACCACCGGTAGTACGTTCTGCAGAATCCAGAACCACCAGTGAGGACAGACCGGTCAGTTCGTCGGTCTGACGAGTAATCGTCTGACCGTCGATCATATCGGTGAAGCGGATGAAACCAGCCACTTCAGTGATAACTGGCATGGTGTGCGGATCCCAGTTTGCTACGGTCTCGCCGCCGGCAACCTGCTCACCATCACCTTTACCCATCACTGCACCGTAAGGCACTTTATAGCTTTCTTTGGTACGACCGAATTCGTCGATCAGTTTCAGCTCGGTGTTACGCGAGGTCACAACCAGCTTGCCTGCGGAGTTAATAACAGACTTCGCATTGCTGAGCTTGATGCTACCTTTGTTTTTCACCTGGATACTGGATTCAGCAGCCGCACGAGATGCCGCACCACCGATGTGGAACGTACGCATCGTCAGCTGTGTACCCGGCTCACCGATGGACTGTGCCGCGATAACGCCGATGGCTTCACCTTTGTTGATGATGTGGCCACGCGCCAGGTCACGACCGTAGCAGTGCGCACATACACCAAAGTCGGTGTCACAGGATACAACGGAACGCACTTTCACTGAGTCAACAGAGTTGGCTTCCAGCAGGTCACACCAGTGCTCGTGCAGCAGCGTGTTGCGTGGAACCAGAATGTCTGCAGTACCCGGCTTCAGAATATCTTCCGCGGTTACACGACCCAATACGCGATCGCGCAGCGGCTCTTTAACATCACCACCCTCGATAACCGGGGTCATAGTGATACCTTCGAGGGTGCCACAATCGTCTTCGGTAACAACCAGATCCTGCGCAACGTCAACCAGACGACGCGTCAGATAACCGGAGTTCGCGGTTTTCAGTGCGGTATCCGCCAGACCTTTACGCGCACCGTGCGTGGAGATGAAGTACTGGAGTACGTTCAGACCTTCACGGAAGTTCGCGGTGATTGGCGTTTCGATGATGGAGCCATCTGGCTTCGCCATCAGACCACGCATACCTGCAAGCTGACGAATCTGTGCCGCAGAACCACGCGCACCGGAGTCGGCCATCATGTAGATGCTGTTGAAGGAAACCTGCTGCTCTTCTTTACCTTCACGGTTGATAACCGTTTCAGTCTGCAGGTTGTCCATCATCGCCTTGGATACACGATCGTTCGCCGCTGCCCAGATATCGATAACTTTGTTATAGCGTTCGCCCGCGGTTACCAGACCAGACTGGAACTGCTCCTGGATCTCAGCAACTTCTGCTTCTGCCTCAGAGATGATCTCGTGTTTCTTCTCCGGGATAACCATGTCATCAATACCAACAGATGCACCTGAACGCGCTGCATAGGCAAAGCCGGTGTACATCGTCTGGTCAGCAAAGATTACAGTCGGTTTCAGACCCAAAATGCGGTAACAGGTGTTCAGCATTTTGGAGATCGCTTTTTTGCCCAGCGGCTGGTTCACGATAGAGAACGGCAGACCTTTCGGCACGATCATCCACAGAATCGCACGACCCACGGTCGTATCGATCAGGCTGGTTTTAGACGTAAACTCGCCCTGACCATTTTTTTCGAACTCAGTGATACGCACTTTTACACGCGCATGCAGAGAGGCCAGGCCAGCGCGATAAATACGCTCAGCTTCTTTCGGGCCAGTCAGTACCATGCCTTCGCCTTTAGCGTTAACACAGTCACGGGTCATGTAGTACAGACCCAATACAACGTCCTGAGACGGAACGATGATTGGCTCGCCGTTCGCTGGAGACAGGATGTTGTTGGTAGACATCATCAGCGCACGCGCTTCGAGCTGGGCTTCCAGCGTCAGCGGTACGTGAACAGCCATCTGGTCACCATCGAAGTCGGCGTTATATGCCGCACAAACCAGCGGGTGCAACTGGATAGCTTTACCTTCGATCAGTACCGGTTCAAATGCCTGGATACCCAGACGGTGCAGTGTTGGTGCACGGTTCAGCAGTACCGGGTGTTCGCGGATAACTTCGTCCAGGATATCCCAAACGACAGCTTCTTCACGCTCAACCATTTTCTTAGCGGCTTTGATGGTGGTGGCCAGGCCACGCAGTTCCAGCTTGCCGTAAATGAACGGTTTGAACAGTTCCAGCGCCATTTTCTTAGGCAGACCGCACTGATGCAGACGCAGGTATGGACCTACGGTGATGACAGAACGGCCGGAGTAGTCAACACGCTTACCGAGCAGGTTCTGACGGAAACGACCCTGTTTACCTTTGATCATGTCGGCCAAAGATTTCAGAGGACGTTTGTTAGAACCGGTGATCGCACGACCGCGACGACCGTTATCCAGCAGGGCGTCAACCGCTTCCTGCAGCATACGTTTTTCGTTGCGTACGATGATGTCCGGCGCAGCCAGATCCAGCAGACGTTTCAGACGGTTGTTACGGTTGATCACGCGACGGTACAGATCGTTCAGATCCGACGTTGCGAAACGACCACCATCCAGCGGAACCAGCGGACGCAGATCTGGCGGCAGAACCGGCAGAACGGTCAGAATCATCCACTCTGGTTTGTTACCAGACTGAACGAACGCTTCCAGCAGCTTGATACGCTTGGTCAGCTTTTTACGCTTGGTTTCGGAGTTGGTTTCGTTCAGCTCTTCACGCAACTGCTCGCACTCTTGCTCCAGATCCATGCTTTTCAGCAGGGCCTGAATAGCTTCCGCACCCATCTTCGCGTCGAATTCGTCACCGAACTCTTCCAGCGCGTCCAGATACTGTTCTTCGGTCAGAATCTGGTTACGTTCCAGGTTCGTCATACCGCCTTCGATAACCACATAGGATTCGAAGTACAGAACACGTTCGATATCGCGCAGCGGCATATCCAGCAGCAGACCGATACGGGACGGCAGAGATTTCAGGAACCAGATGTGAGCAGTCGGAGACGCCAGCTCGATGTGGCCCATACGCTCACGGCGTACTTTAGTCTGGGTCACTTCAACGCCGCACTTCTCACAGATCACACCGCGGTGTTTCAGGCGCTTGTACTTACCGCACAGGCACTCGTAGTCTTTTACTGGCCCAAAGATACGGGCGCAGAAAAGGCCGTCACGCTCAGGCTTGAACGTACGGTAGTTGATGGTTTCCGGCTTTTTAACTTCACCGAAAGACCATGAACGGATCATGTCTGGCGAAGCCAGAGCAATTTTGATCGCATCAAACTCTTCGGTTTTAGTCTGCGCTTTCAGAAACTTTAATAAATCTTTCACGGATTTGCTCCCGTCGGAGTTAGCACAATCTGGTGTCGGGGATTAACCCGACACCAGTGACCTGTTTGAGCGAGAATTACTCGTCTTCCAGTTCGATGTTGATACCCAGCGAACGAATCTCTTTCAACAGTACGTTGAAGGATTCTGGCATGCCCGGTTCCATCTGATGGTTACCGTCCACGATGTTTTTATACATCTTGGTACGACCGTTCACGTCATCAGACTTAACGGTGAGCATTTCCTGCAGGGTGTATGCTGCGCCGTATGCTTCCAGCGCCCACACTTCCATCTCCCCGAAGCGCTGACCACCGAACTGCGCCTTACCACCCAGCGGCTGCTGAGTAACCAGGCTGTAAGAACCGGTAGAACGCGCGTGCATCTTGTCATCAACCAGGTGGTTCAGTTTCAGCATGTACATGTAGCCAACGGTAACCTGGCGTTCGAACTGCTCACCGGTACGACCGTCGAACAGCGTGATCTGACCGGAAGTCGGCAGGCCACCCAACTGTAACAGTTCCTTGATTTCAGACTCTTTCGCACCGTCGAAGACAGGCGTTGCGATCGGCATACCTTTTTTCAGGTTCTCAGCCAGACGCAGTACTTCTTCATCGCTGAAGGTGTTCAGGTCAACTTTCTGACGAACGTCGGCACCGAGGTCATACGCTTTCTGGATGAACTCGCGCAGTTTGGCGACTTCTTGCTGCTGTTTCAGCATGGCGTTGATCTTATCGCCGATACCTTTCGCAGCCATACCCAGGTGGGTTTCCAGAATCTGACCGATGTTCATACGAGACGGTACGCCCAGCGGGTTCAGTACGATATCTACCGGCGTACCGTTAGCATCGTGCGGCATATCTTCGATCGGGTTGATCTTAGAGATAACACCCTTGTTACCGTGACGACCTGCCATTTTGTCACCCGGTTGGATCTGACGTTTAACGGCCAGATAAACCTTAACGATTTTCAGCACGCCCGGTGCCAGATCATCGCCCTGAGTGATTTTGCGGCGTTTCGCTTCGAGTTTTTTCTCGAACTCGTGTTTCAGTTCGTCATACTGCTCAGCCAGTTGTTCCAGCTGATTTTGTTTATCTTCGTCGGTCAGGCCGAGTTCCAGCCAGCGGTCACGCGGCAGTTTGTCGAGCTTCTCAGCTTCAACACCACCGGAAACCAGCACCGCGTAGATACGACTGAACAGACCGGCTTCGAGGATCTGCAGTTCTTCAGACAGGTCTTTCTTCGCCTGTTTGAGCTGCATTTCTTCGATTTCCAGTGCACGTTTGTCTTTTTCTACGCCATCACGGGTAAAGACCTGAACGTCGATAACGGTACCAGAGACACCGTTCGGTACGCGCAGAGAAGAATCTTTAACGTCAGACGCTTTCTCACCGAAGATCGCACGCAGCAGTTTCTCTTCTGGCGTCAGCTGGGTTTCACCTTTCGGCGTTACCTTACCAACCAGAATGTCGCCGCCGGTCACTTCCGCACCGATGTAAACGATACCGGATTCATCCAGTTTGGAGAGCGCAGCTTCACCCACGTTCGGGATGTCAGCGGTGATCTCTTCTGGCCCCAGCTTGGTGTCACGGGACACACATGCCAGTTCCTGGATGTGAATGGTGGTGAAACGGTCTTCCTGAACAACACGCTCGGAGACGAGGATGGAGTCTTCGAAGTTGTAACCGTTCCATGGCATGAATGCCACACGCATGTTCTGACCCAGCGCCAGCTCACCCAGGTCGGTGGACGGGCCATCTGCCAGCACGTCGCCGCGCTCGATTGGCTCACCCAGAGACACGCAAGGCATCTGGTTAATACAGGTGTTCTGGTTAGAACGGGTGTATTTGGTCAGGTTATAGATGTCGATACCAGCTTCGCCCGGATACATCTCGTCTTCGTTAACTTTGATAACGATACGAGAAGCATCAACGTACTGAACCATACCGCCACGTTTAGCAACCGCAGTAACACCGGAGTCAACGGCAACAGCACGTTCCATACCGGTACCAACCAGCGGCTTATCAGCGCGCAGAGTTGGAACGGCCTGACGTTGCATGTTCGCACCCATCAATGCACGGTTGGCGTCATCGTGTTCAAGGAACGGGATCAGGGACGCACCGACGGAAACCACCTGTTGGGTGGAAACGTCCATGTAGTCAACCTGGTCGCGGCTGAACAAGCTGGATTCGCCTTTGCTACGACAAGTTACCAGGTCTTCTTCAAAGTGGCCTTCGTCATCCAGGTTGGAGTTCGCCTGAGCGATAACGTAGTTGCCTTCTTCGATAGCAGACAGGTAGTGAATTTCGTCGGTTACAACACCGTCAGTCACTTTACGGTACGGCGTCTCGAGGAAGCCATATTCGTTAGTCTGTGCGTACACGGACAGGGAGTTGATCAGACCGATGTTCGGACCTTCAGGCGTTTCGATAGGACATACGCGGCCGTAGTGAGTCGGGTGTACGTCTCGAACTTCGAAGCCTGCGCGTTCACGGGTCAGACCGCCTGGGCCGAGTGCAGAGATACGACGTTTGTGCGTAATCTCAGACAGCGGGTTGTTCTGGTCCATAAACTGAGACAGCTGGCTGGAACCAAAGAACTCTTTCACTGCTGCAGAAATCGGCTTGGCGTTGATCATATCCTGAGGCATCAGGGTATCCAGATCGCCCAGAGACAGACGCTCTTTCACCGCACGCTCAACACGTACCAGGCCAACGCGGAACTGGTTTTCCGCCATTTCGCCTACGGAACGGATACGACGGTTGCCGAGGTGGTCGATATCATCCACTTCGCCTTTACCGTTACGGATATCGATGAGCTTCTTCATCACTTCGATGATGTCAGATTTGCTCAGGATACCGGAACCTTCGATCTCATCACGCAGCAGAGAACGGTTGAACTTCATACGACCAACCGCAGACAGGTCATAGCGGTCTTCGGAGAAGAACAGGTTCTCGAACAGGCTTTCAGCAGCTTCACGAGTCGGCGGCTCACCAGGGCGCATCATGCGGTAGATTTCTACCAGCGCGCTCAGACGATCGTTGGTCGGGTCGACGCGTACAGTCTCAGACATGTACGGACCGTGGTCCAGATCGTTGGTGAACAGGGTTTCGATACGTTTGTGGCCGGACTGGCTCAGTTTAGCCAGCAGATCCAGGCTCAGTTCCATGTTCGCTGCACAGATCAGCTCGCCGGTAGACTCATCAACGTAGTCTTTGGACGCGACTTTGCCAGCGATGTACTCAACCGGTACTTCGATGTGCTGAATCTCGTCTTTTTCCAGCTGACGAATGTGGCGTGCAGTGATGCGACGGCCTTTTTCTACATAGACTTTACCGTTAGCTTCGATGTCGAAAGATGCGGTCTCGCCACGCAGGCGTTCCGGCAACAGCTCCATCTGCAGCTTGTTGTCACGAATTTCGAAGACAACTTTTTCAAAGAACAGATCAAGAATCTGCTCAGTGGTGTAATCCAGTGCACGCAGAATAATGGTCGCAGGCAATTTACGACGACGGTCGATACGGACAAACAGGTTGTCTTTCGGATCGAACTCGAAGTCCAGCCAGGAACCACGGTAAGGGATGATGCGCGCGTTATAAAGTACCTTACCAGAAGAGTGGGTTTTGCCTTTGTCGCTGTCGAAGAAGACGCCAGGACTACGGTGTAACTGAGAAACGATAACGCGCTCAGTACCGTTGATGACAAAAGTACCGTTGTCGGTCATGAGCGGAATTTCGCCCATGTATACTTCTTGTTCTTTGATGTCTTTAACGGTGCCTTCCGGCGCTTCGCGCTCGTAGATCACCAGACGCAGTTTTACGCGCAGCGGTGCGGAATAGGTCACGCCACGGATTTGACATTCTTTAACGTCAAATACGGGTTCGCCCAGACGGTAGCTGACGTACTGCAGTTCAGAATTGCCGCTGTAGCTGGCAATTGGGAACACGGAGCGGAAAGCCGCTTCCAGGCCGTACTGTCCTTCAGGATCTTGCTCGATAAACTTCTGGAACGAGTCAAGCTGGATAGAAAGGAGATATGGAATGTCCAGAACTTGTGGACGTTTACCAAAATCCTTACGAATACGTTTTTTCTCGGTATAGGAGTAAACCATAGGGTTCCTCAGCTCGCTGACAAGTCGACCCATCTGTCCGACGAAGGGACAGTTTATGCAACACCATTTTGTGGACCGGAAAATTGAATACTTTCCGCAATGCCTGTTGCTATCACGCTTAAATCATTTCGTTGCGATTTACACAGAGCGAGCACCCTGTCGCAGTATATTAAGACGTCGATAGAAACAAGCATTGTCAGGACATCAGCAGTCAAACAGTGTGAAATGCTGCTGGCGCCTTACAGCGCAAAATGGCTGGTGACTAAAAGTCACCAGCCATCGGCCTGATTTCTCAGGCTTCAACGAGAAAAGTTGGCTTATTTAACTTCAACTTCAGCGCCAGCTTCTTCCAGAGATTTTTTCAGTGCTTCGGCGTCGTCTTTGCTGATGCCTTCTTTCAGGGCAGCAGGTGCAGATTCTACCAGGTCTTTAGCTTCTTTCAGACCCAGGCCAGTTGCGCCACGTACTGCTTTGATAACAGCAACTTTGTTAGCGCCAGCAGCTTTCAGAATTACGTCGAATTCAGTTTTTTCTTCAGCAGCTTCAACCGGGCCAGCAGCTACAGCTACAGCAGCAGCAGCGGAAACACCGAATTTTTCTTCCATTGCAGAGATCAGCTCAACAACGTCCATTACGGACATAGCGGATACTGCTTCAATGATTTGATCTTTAGTGATAGACATTTAAATTGTTCCTGAATATCAGAATAAGTTTATACGTAAGCGAATGCTTTACAAAGATAACTGCGATTAAGCAGCTTCTTTCGCATCGCGTACAGCAGCCAGAGTACGAACCAGTTTGCCAGCCGAAGCTTCTTTCATGGTTGCCATCAGGCGTGCAATTGCTTCTTCGTAGGTCGGCAGAGTTGCCAGGCGATCGATCTGGGATGCCGGGATTAACTCACCTTCAAAGGCAGCGGCTTTGACCTCAAATTTTGCATTCGCTTTAGCGAAATCTTTGAACAGACGAGCAGCAGCGCCCGGGTGTTCCATAGAATATGCAATCAGGGTCGGACCAACGAACGCGTCTTTCAGGCACTCGAACTGAGTACCTTCAACAACACGGCGCAGCAGGGTGTTGCGAACAACACGCATGTAAACGCCGGCTTCGCGACCTGCTTTACGCAGTTCGGTCATTTTGTCTACGGTAACGCCACGGGAATCCGCAACAACCGCAGACAGCGCGCCTTTGGCTACTTCGCTGACTTCAGCAACAATCGCTTGTTTGTCTTGAAGATTTAAAGCCATTAGCTTTGCTCCTGGATGTTTGCCAGAACAAAATGTTCTGGAACTCACTTCACTCATTCCAACGGAAAGAGCGTCTTAATACGGTGAGCAGAAACAAGCCAGAGTATCCAAAAATAATCTTAGCGTTCTGTCACCGTCTACGCAGGGGATTAAGTTTCTTGCGAAACACCTGCGGTCTTCGACGGAGGCCTAGATTAGGCCAGGCTCCAACGAACAAATCTTTTCTATGACTTCGTCCTTCGAACCGCGGCTGCGTTACCTGCTCTCGCTCACACCAGTCACATAGTTAACTATGTGACTGGCGATTCACTCGTTTGCCGCCTTGCCGCAATTCAAATGACTCGCATAGTGTCTGTATCTTTCAACAGAAACGTGGGGGTAAAATTGTAGACAAATTCACCGCCCACGTAAAGGCATTAGTTTGCAGAAGCGCTCAGGCCAGCCTGATCAACTGCAACACCTGCACCCATGGTAGTGGAGATGCTGATTTTCTTGATGTACACGCCTTTCGCTTGAGTCGGTTTTGCTTTTTTCAGCGCAACCAGCAGAACTTCCAGGTTTTCTTTCAGTTTGTCAGTATCGAAATCCACTTTACCGATGGTGGTGTGGATGATGCCGTTTTTGTCGTTACGATAACGGACCTGACCTGCTTTAGCGTTCTTAACCGCTTCAGCAACGTTCGGCGTTACAGTACCAACTTTCGGGTTTGGCATCAGGCCGCGTGGGCCCAGAACCTGACCCAGCTGGCCAACAACGCGCATTGCATCCGGGGAAGCAATAACAACGTCAAAGTTCATTTCGCCTTTTTTGATCTGGTCAGCCAGATCTTCCATACCTACCAGCTCAGCGCCTGCAGCTTTAGCAGCTTCAGCGTTTGCGCCCTGGGTAAATACGGCAACGCGAACGGAACGGCCAGTACCGTGCGGCAGTACAGTTGCACCACGTACGTTCTGATCAGATTTACGAGCGTCGATGCCGAGGTTAACAGCAACGTCAACGCTTTCTACGAATTTGGCAGTAGCCAGCTCTTTCAGCAGAGAAATAGCTTCGTTGATGTCGTACTGTTTGGTCGCATCAACTTTGTCACGAATCACGGACATGCGCTTGGTCAGTTTAGCCATTTCTTAGTCCTCCACTACCAGGCCCATGGAACGTGCAGTACCTTCAATGGAGCGAGTCATCGCTTCAATGTCGGCGCCAGTCATGTCGGCAGCTTTGGTCTGCGCGATTTCCTGCAGCTGAGCGCGGGAAATTTTACCAACTTTGTCTTTGTTCGGCTTACCGGAACCAGACTTAATACCAGCCGCTTTTTTCAGCAGAACTGCTGCCGGCGGGGTTTTGGTAACGAAAGTGAAAGAACGGTCAGCGTAAACGGTAATAACAACCGGGATTGGCAGACCTTTTTCCAGGGATTCAGTTTTTGCGTTGAACGCTTTGCAGAATTCCATGATGTTCACACCCTGCTGACCCAGTGCTGGACCAACCGGAGGACTCGGGTTTGCCATACCAGCTGCAACCTGCAGCTTGACGTAGGCTTGTACTTTCTTAGCCATTTAAATTTCCTCGTTTGGGTTATAGCGCCTAAGGAAGGCTCCCCGTGATATAAAAAATCGTTTTACAGGCATGTGCCCATAAAAACAAAAGGCGCGAAATTGTATGTCAATTTCGCGCCCTGTGCAACGATTAGATCGATGCTTTTTTGATCGCAGCTTTACGCTTTCTCTACCTGAGCAAAGTCCAGCTCTACCGGGGTCGCACGACCGAAGATAGATACGGATACTTTCAGACGAGACTTCTCGTAATCCACTTCTTCAACCACACCGTTGAAGTCAGCGAACGGACCGTCGTTAACGCGGACCATTTCACCTGGTTCGAACAGCGTTTTCGGACGCGGCTTATCACCAACCTGCTGCAGGCGGTTCATAATCGCATCAACTTCTTTGTCGCTGATCGGCGCCGGACGATCGGAGGTACCACCGATGAAGCCCATTACGCGCGGAACGCTGCGCACCAGGTGCCAGCTTGCGTCGTTCATGACCATCTGGACCAGTACGTAACCCGGGAAGAATTTGCGTTCGCTTTTGCGACGCTGGCCGCCACGGATCTCTACCACTTCTTCGGTCGGAACCATAACTTCGCCAAACAACTCTTCCATATTGTGTAATTTGATGTGCTCGCGCAGCGAAGTCGCTACGCGGCCTTCAAAACCGGAGAACGCCTGAACGACGTACCAGCGCTTTTTAGGAGCTTCAGACATCTTAGAACCTCAGGCCAGTGATAAAGGAAACGAGGCGAACCAGAATACCATCCAGTCCCCACAAAATAAGTGACATAACCGCAGTTACCGCAGCTACGATCAATGTGGTGTGCAATGTTTCCTGGCGAGTCGGCCAAATCACCTTACGGACTTCAGTTCTCGCTTCGCGGGCAAACGCAACGGTCGCTTTACCCTTCGTCGTCAACAGCGCGACACCACCTGCTGCTGCAATAAGAATCACAACGGCCAGCGCACGCAGCGGCAGCATCATGTCACGATAAAGATAGTTGCCAACGATCGCTACGAGCAACAGAACAGCAACAGCTACCCACTTCATCGCTTCCAGGCCGCGCCCGCTCCCTTGAGCTTCGGTATTCGCACTCATAAACCAACCTGTTACAAGAATCAGACAAACATTTTTGCCCCGCATAGGCGAGGCAACCAAACCGAAATGCTCTGGCGCGTTTCGGATTTAACGCTATCTACAGAGCCTGTCTCAGCAATGATTATGACAAAAAAAATCACTGATGAGCCAGGTTCTGATTCGAGAGCGTGCAAAAAGGGCATCAAATGATGCCCTTTTCTTACGCTTAGCGTCAAATGTTATCAGCGATTAGCCGAGAACTTTTGCTACAACGCCCGCGCCTACAGTACGGCCGCCTTCACGGATTGCGAAACGCAGACCGTCGTCCATCGCGATCGGGTGGATCAGGGTAACAACCATTTTGATGTTGTCGCCCGGCATTACCATCTCAACGCCTTCCGGCAGTTCGATGGTGCCAGTCACGTCAGTTGTACGGAAGTAGAACTGCGGGCGGTAGCCTTTGAAGAACGGAGTATGACGGCCGCCTTCATCTTTGGACAGGATATAAACTTCAGATTCGAATTTGGTGTGCGGCTTGATGGTGCCCGGCTTAGCCAGTACCTGACCACGTTCGATTTCTTCACGTTTGATACCACGCAGCAGAACACCAACGTTCTCACCAGCACGGCCTTCGTCCAGCAGTTTGCGGAACATTTCAACGCCGGTACAGGTAGACTTAGCGGTGTCTTTGATACCAACGATTTCAACTTCTTCGCCAACTTTAACGATACCGCGCTCTACACGACCGGTAACAACGGTACCACGGCCGGAGATGGAGAATACGTCTTCGATCGGCAGCAGGAACGGCTTGTCAATCGCACGTTCTGGTTCCGGGATGTAAGAATCCAGGTGACCAGCCAGTTCGATGATTTTCGCTTCCCACTCTGCGTCGCCTTCCAGCGCTTTCAGAGCAGAACCACGAACGATCGGGGTGTCGTCGCCCGGGAAATCGTACTGAGACAGAAGTTCACGAACTTCCATTTCTACCAGTTCCAGCAGCTCTTCGTCATCAACCATGTCGCATTTGTTCAGGAACACGATGATGTACGGAACGCCTACCTGACGACCCAGCAGGATGTGCTCACGAGTCTGCGGCATCGGGCCGTCAGTCGCAGCAACAACCAGGATCGCGCCGTCCATCTGCGCAGCACCGGTGATCATGTTTTTAACATAGTCGGCGTGGCCCGGGCAGTCTACGTGCGCGTAGTGGCGGATCGCAGTATCGTATTCAACGTGAGAAGTGTTGATGGTGATACCACGTGCTTTTTCTTCCGGCGCGTTATCGATCTGGTCGAATGCGCGAGCCTGGCCACCGTAAGTTTTGGACAGAACGGTAGTGATTGCAGCGGTCAGCGTTGTTTTACCATGGTCAACGTGGCCGATAGTACCGACGTTAACGTGCGGTTTTGTACGTTCAAACTTTTCTTTAGACATCGATTGTCCCTCTAAGACACGGATAAATCGGTGATATCACCACATCAACCAGGCAACACGCCCGACTTGTTGAATGCAATAAACAGAGAGAAACAGGGGAGGAGAGATTAAAGAAGTGGTGCTGATACCCAGAGTCGAACTGGGGACCTCACCCTTACCAAGGGTGCGCTCTACCAACTGAGCCATATCAGCACGTCTGGAGCGGGCAGCGGGAATCGAACCCGCATCATCAGCTTGGAAGGCTGAGGTAATAGCCATTATACGATGCCCGCATCCTAAAACTCGGCTACCCTATTCTTTCTGTGTTTCAGGAGAAGAAAACTCTCCCTTTGAGTTGATTCAGTTTTGACACCAACTCTGGTCACACAAGGTGACCGAAAATGGTGGTGGGGGAAGGATTCGAACCTTCGAAGTCTGTGACGGCAGATTTACAGTCTGCTCCCTTTGGCCGCTCGGGAACCCCACCGGACTTGATGGTGCCGACTACCGGAATCGAACTGGTGACCTACTGATTACAAGTCAGTTGCTCTACCTACTGAGCTAAGTCGGCATCAAGTAGCGCGCATTCTAGGGAGACAGAGCGATTGATGCAACTAAAAAATTGCATAATCTTTTCTATCGCTCACATTTTGCACGAAACAACCGCCAAATGCTGCAATTTCATGCAAATAAGGTAGAAAACCAGCGATAGAACGGCTACTGGATGGCATTTTCCCCCGCCTGTAACGACACTCGCGCCCCCCGAACGCCTGCAAAAAGTGCATTTGCCTTGTCCTGGTGCGATTTTGTAACGAATCCGCCAGAAAACACCGCCTTATAGTAGAACGTGACATGGATCACTTATTGCATCAGAGGTTATTCCCAGACGCGGAGGTATCACGATGAAGATAGTCCTTTTGAATGCCGCCACACTGCCAGTGTACTGTGAGGAACTTGCCGATTTGCTGCTGGATGTCGTTCAGGATGGTGCTGCTGTCGGCCACCCTCGTTCTATCACCCACCAACAAGCAGAAAGCAGTTTTCATCGCCTGCGCGGCGAACTCGAGCAGGGCGAACGCCTGTTCTGGATTGCCCGTGATGAGCAAGGTATTGCAGGCTGCGTGAACTTATTGCTAAGTAAAGAAGCGGATGCACTCAACCGTGCAACCATCAAGATGCACATGGTACACCGGCGGGCCCGCCGAAGTGGCGTAGGTAAGAGCCTCATTAATGAGCTTGAGAAAGGAGCACATACGCGACAACGTGGCCTTCTGCATCTTGAAGCTCAGGCAGGTTCGCGCGCAGAAGGTTTCTATCGTGCACAGGGATACCGCTGTCTGGGTGAAATACCGGATTACCTGAACTCAGCAGACGGGAGTTCACATTCTGCAGTGATTTATTACAAGCGCTTATTCGCGGTAAATCAGCTAACTCGTTCTATTGCATGCTAGTCCCAGGAACGTGATGCTTTCCCCGGAAAGCATCACGTAGACGCGATTTTTCATATTATTCCCTGTCATCTGGTGTTAACCTCCTGCCCATTGTCCTAACTTATATCAATAACGTCGCGCCATCGCATTACCTTAAAAGAAGGCTTCTCGCACCGTGTCGGAAGCATACGTGGCGAGCCACCATGGCAGGCAGAAAAAGCTTATGAGTAAAAAAGAGCAAACGTTAATGACGCCGTACTTGCAGTTCAATCGCAGTCAGTGGGCTGCGCTTCGTGATTCAGTGCCGATGACGCTTACTGAGGGTGAAATCGCGCGGTTAAAAGGGATTAATGAAGATCTCTCACTGGAAGAGGTCGCGGAAATCTATTTGCCGCTGTCGCGTTTGCTCAATTTTTATATCAGTTCGAATTTGCGTCGCCAGGCTGTACTTGAACAATTCTTAGGCACCAACGGACAACGAATTCCTTATATCATCAGCATTGCGGGCAGTGTTGCCGTAGGCAAAAGTACCACTGCGCGTGTCCTGCAGGCATTATTAAGCCGCTGGCCTGAACATCGCCGTGTTGAATTAATCACCACCGATGGCTTTTTGCACCCTAATCAGGTTTTAAAGGATCGTGACCTGATGAAGAAGAAAGGATTTCCACAATCTTATGATATGCACCGTCTGGTGAAGTTCGTCTCTGATATTAAATCTGGCGTGCCAAACGTAACCGCACCGGTATATTCACATTTAATTTACGATGTTATCCCGGATGGTGATAAAACGGTAACCCAACCGGATATATTGATTCTCGAAGGGCTCAACGTATTACAAAGTGGTATGGATTATCCTCACGATCCTCATCATGTATTCGTTTCTGACTTCGTCGATTTCTCTATTTATGTTGATGCGCCGGAAGAGCTATTAAAGAAATGGTATATCAACCGATTCCTTAAATTCCGCGAAGGGGCATTTACCGATCCGGACTCTTATTTCCATAACTATGCGAAATTGACCGAAGAAGAAGCCATAAATATAGCCACATCCCTTTGGCAGGAAATTAACTGGTTAAATTTGAAAGAAAATATCCTTCCAACCCGCGAACGCGCAAGCCTGGTCATGACCAAAAGCGCCAATCACGCGGTCGAGCAGGTACGCCTGCGGAAATAAAAAAGGGAGCAAAAATGCTCCGCTTTTTATTATTCGGCGCTGCGTAGGGAAATTTCCCCACCCATCCAGGGTTTAATAACCCCATCCCGCTCAAGCAGCAGTGCACCCTGTGCATCAATGCCGCGCGAGATACCAAATATCTCTCTCTCACCGATGATCAATTTCACCGGGCGATCGATAAAGTTATCCAGGTTCTTCCAGCGAGAAAGCCAGGGGTTTAACCCTTCCTGTTCAAAGGACTGCAGCGCAGCGCGTAATTCATTAATCAAGCGCACTGCCAGGGTATTACGATCGATAAACACGCCCGCTTCTTGTAGGTTTACCCAACCTTGATTGATAACATCGCTTTCAGCATGGCGCATGGCCAGGTTGATACCAGCACCAATCACGATCTGCGCAGCATCGCCGGTTTTCCCGGTCAATTCCACCAGGATCCCGGCAAGTTTGCGATCGCCCAGGTAAAGGTCATTTGGCCATTTAACACGGACGTCGTCCGCACCGAGCTCTTGCAGCACTTCTGCCATGATGATGCCAATCACCAGACTCAATCCAATAGCCGCCGCCGGCCCCTGCTCCAGACGCCAGTACATGGAGAGATAAAGGTTGGCACCAAACGGTGAGAACCACTTACGCCCACGGCGACCACGACCAGCCTGCTGGTATTCTGCGACACAGGCATCACCGGATTGCAGCTCGCTCATGCGGTCCAGCAGATATTGGTTAGTGGAATCAATAACCGGTAATACGGCTACTTTGCCGGTTTGTACCTGCGCGACGATCAGCTCTTCATTGAGCAATTGAATGGGTTCCGGAAGACTGTAGCCTTTACCCGGTACGGTAAAGACATCCACACCCCAGTCACGCAAGGTTTGAATATGCTTATTGATGGCGGCACGGCTCATCCCCAGCCGCTCACCGAGCTGCTCACCAGAATGAAATTCGCCGTCTGCAAGGATAGAGACCAGGGTTAACGGGATGGTGTTGTCTTTCATGCAATCACCTCAACGGCATTAACTTCGCCACAGTGGCTGATAAAACGAACTTCTGGCTCCAGCCAGACATCAAACTTCGCACCCACCTGCTCGCGGACATGGTGTGCCAGGCGGACAACATCTCCGCTGGTCGCGTTATCTTGATTGATCAGTACCAGAGCCTGTAACGGATGCACCGCCGCCCCACCGATAGATACACCTTTTAACTGGCATTGATCGATAAGCCACCCGGCCGCCAGTTTTACTGTGCCGTCAGGTTGCGGATAATGAGGCGCTTTCGGGGATATCGCCAGTAGCGCTGCGGCCTGTTCGGCACTTACGACCGGGTTTTTGAAGAAGCTACCTGCATTACCGTTTACTTTGGGATCGGGTAACTTGCTGGTCCGCATATGACAAACTTCATCAAAAACCTTCTGTGGCGTTACGGTTGCCGGGTCAAGACGCGCCAGATCGCCATAGGTCAGAACCGGTTGCCACTGCTTCGGTAAACGCAAGCCGACCGCGACGATTGCGTAGCGATCCTGGTATTCATGTTTGAAGATGCTGTCACGATAACCGAAACGACAGGCTTCGGCCGTTAATCGCTGAGTGTTGCCAGTGTTCAATTCGACACAGTCGACGTAGGCACAAACGCGTTGTAATTCAACGCCATATGCGCCAATGTTCTGGATAGGTGATGAACCAACACAACCGGGGATCAAGGCCAGGTTTTCCAGCCCAGGCATTCCCTGCGAGAGCGTGAATTGCACGAGCTGATGCCAGTTTTCCCCTGCACCAACATGAACATGCCAGGCATCGGCGCTTTCCTCAGTTTCAATCCCCAGGATGCGGTTAATAATGACCGTACCAGCGAAGTCTTCCAGGAAAAGGACATTGCTGCCCTCGCCCAACATCAGCACGGGCTGCTGATCACGTACGGATTCCTGCCACGCTTCAAGCAATTGCTGCACACTTTCAGCACGTATTATTTTATTTGCATTGCGATCAATGCCGAAGGTATTCCAGGGCTTTAGGGAGTGGTTCATAAACGCTATCCTGATGCGAAATCCCGGCTAGTTTACCGCATATGCAAGGTGAGCGCTTGTGGTTATATGGAAGGTTTCAAAGGGATAAAAACGCAAAAAGCCCATCCGTCAGGATGGCCTTCTTCCCTTGTTTGATGCCTGGCAGTTTATGACGGGCGTCCTGCCCGCCACCCTCCGGGCCGTTGCTGCCAACGTTCAAATCCGCTCCCGGCAGATTTGTCCTCCTCCCGGAGAGTGCTCACCGACAGACAACAGATAAGACAAAAAGCCCAGTCTTTCGACTGAGCCTTTCGCTTTTATTTGATGCCTGGCAGTTCCCTACTCTCACATGGGGAGACCCCACACTACCATCGGCGCTACGGCGTTTCACTTCTG